>CAZGUS010000036.1:0-19217 GCA_964529245.1 uncultured Anaerolineaceae bacterium | reverse complement strand
GTTCGAACGGAAGAGGTCGCGCTGCCCAGTCCTCGGGTCGGCCGCTTGAGCCGTCGGGCAACCGCCGGCCAGAGATGGATGATCGTCGCCGCGACGCAGGTCGCGGCACAGAACTCGGCTTACAGGCCGGCTCGCCGCCACTCTGTCGACCGAACGCACCACAGCTTTGACCGCCCGATGGTGGGAGAGGATCCCCGAGTCGGCGTCAGTCCTCGTCGGGCCGGAACACGTGTTCGGCCAGGCACGCTGCACAGACCGGCGCGCTCGACTCCAGATCGCCCAGAGGCAGCGGCAGGCGGCGGTCCGGGTACAGGCAATTCACCTCGTAGACGGCCCGGCCGGCGACGTCCACGCGGCTGAGACGCCGGAACGTGCAGCGGCGGATTCGGGCTGCCGTCGCGGGGACGGCTACCGGCTCGAGTTCGGGAATGCGATGTGGCAGAGCCATGGAAGTTGTTCGGGACCTCCGGAGGCCGGGAGGCTAGCATCGAATCTGCCGCTACGGCAAGGGTCGAAAGGTACTAGACTGCCGGGCGGCGGCTCTCCGGACCGAGTGGCCGGGGCCGTTCACATGTTCAGGGAGCGAGCGTGGACGCACGCGGAGGGACCAACGGCGAAGGGCACGACGATCAGGTTCTGCCCGACCAGGACGGGCCGAGGCTCGGACGGGCACGCGGCTCGGGCAGAATCGGCTCCGGCGGAGGCGATCCGCTCCTCATGGCCGTGCCCAAGGGCGGCGACGATTCCGACCTGATCGGGGTAGAGAGCCAGGGCGGCGCCGGCGACGACATGGACCAGGCGGCCGCATACAGCGGCTGGGCCGACGCGGCACCCAGCCTGAACGCCCCGGTCTTCTGCAAATTCCTGCGCACCATCGGCCCGGATGGAAAGCTGTTCGAGCCGGGCCCCGAGGCCGTCCCGACCCATCGCTGCGCCGCCTTCGGCGATCCGCTGCCGCTCTCACTGCGACAGCAGGAGCTCGTCTGCCTCCAGCGCGTCCACGTCAGCTGCCCTAGGTACATGCGCGGGACGCTGCTGGCCGAGGAGAATGCGACCGCCGCCGCCGCGGCCAAGCCTGGCTCGCGGGTGCCATATCTGACCATCGCCGGCCTCGCGCTGGTGGCCCTTGCCGGCATCGCTGCCGTGGCCGGGATGATGGGCGTACTGCCCGGATCCACGGGCGGCTCGAGCCAGTCGCCGGCCTCGTTCGTGGCCGTGGCGAGCAGCAGTTCGACGCCGACCGCCGGGCCGACGATCACGGCCATCCCGACGATCCTGGCCACGCCGGCGCCCACGCCGACCGTCACGCCGGCGCCCATTGCAACGCCTACCGCGTCGCCCAGCCCTACGCTCGCGCCCACGCCGGTTCCTTCCGCGACGTGGCCGCCCGGAGCGACCGCCTCGCGCATGAATCTCGTGGTCCCGTGTCCGGGCCAGGCGAACTGTTACATATACACGATTCGCGGGCCCGGCCCGAGCGGAAACGGCTCGAAGGTGGCGGACTCGCTGCCCAACGTGGCCAGGTTCTTCGGCGTGTCTCTCAACTCGATCTACACGCTGAATCCGTGGGCCAGGTCGGGCATCAAGGTCGGCGACAAGCTCAAGATCCCGCCGCCAACGCGCTGATCCGTTTCCCCCTGGGGTTCGTGCCGCCGGCGCCTGAACGGCGTATCGCTGCCTGGCGTGGCGCTCCAGGAGCCGTGCGAGGACCGTCGCCTACCCGGTCGGTCGGGGCCGCCGCGACCGTATGGCGGGCCCCGTGGGTCCTATGGCACTGGCGACGCCACGGCCTCAAGCGCGCAAGATAGAGGCGAGCCCGGCTCGTCCCCCGGGCCGGCACAGGAGTCGCGGCGATGACGATCGGTTGGCAGGCGGGCATGGAATCCGGCGCTCCGCTTCTCGATGCCCAGCATCGGGCGCTCGTGGAGCGGGCCGCGGCGCTGGTCGGCACCATCGAGCGTGGCAGCGAGCGGTCGGTCGTGGAGGGGGCCCTGCGCGACTTCGGCAACTACTCAGTCCGCCACTTCTCCCTCGACGAGGACTGCTCGCTACGCGGCAGCTGCCCGGCGCTGGCTTGGAACGGCATGGCCCGGGCGGACCTGATCAAGATCATGGCTGGCTTCCGCGAGTCGTTCGAGCGCAGCGGAGCCACGCCCGACCTGGCGGAGAGCCTTTCATGCCAGCTGTCCGACTGGGTCGGCCGCTATATCCCCGGGCCGGCCACGATGGTTCGGCCGTGCGCTACGACCCGGAGCTAGCGAGTAGCCTGGCGAAGCCCGGGTAGGCCCGCAGCGGGATCAGCTCGAACGCGATGAGTCCAGCCGCGACCAGCGGCAGCGTGGCGATCATCTCGCGGGCTTCTTCGACGTTCCCGCACTCCAGGCCCAGCACCGCCGCGTGTTCGTCCGCCCGAAAGAAGAGTTCGCGGATCGATCCGGCCTGATGCAGGTCCCACGCTCGATGGGTCTCGGCGGCGGCCAGCTCGGGCGTGAACCGATCGTCGGTCACGCCCTCGACCGCCCGCTCGATGGCGAGGATGCGCATCGCTCTCCCTCCGCGTTCGACGATCGCCGGGCGGCGATCTCGCTTCCCGGATTGTGCCGCGTGGCACCGCCCGACGCGAGCCGGGCGAACCGGCCGCCGAAATGCCGGCGTTCGGGCGTCACCCGGCCGACGGATCGAAGATTCGGCCGAGGAAGAGGATGGCGCCGGTCGTGGTGTCGCGGAGAGCGAAGAGGAACGGCCTGTCCACCCTGAGCTTGACCGTCGACGGGACGGCGGTCGCAATCGCCATGACCACGGCCGTGGCCGCGGTCGCCTCGGTGCCCTTCTCGTCCACGGAGATGTCGGCCTGATGCACGACCTTCTCGATGAAGAGTCGTTCGTCCGAAGTAATCCCTGAGAAGTCGGCCCGGACGGGGTCCATTGCCAGTGGCATGCCCATACCGGCCAGCACGGTCGCCAGGTCGGTCTTCGTTTCGGCCTTGAACCGGGGCAGCGAGAGTTCGACGGTCGCGGGCTTCAGAGCGCCGACTATCGCTGCGAACCTGGCAGCGTCGAGAGTCTTCTCGAAAGCGGCCAGATCGTCGGGGACGACGATCGTCATGGCCAGCGATCCGCCGATGTATGGGAGCTCCACCGCCTGCCACCCCGCTCCCGAGCCGTACGAGATCGTCGAAGCGGCGTTCATCGTCGGGACCGACACCCTGGTACCGTCCCCGCGCGTGAAGTCGGCGCTGGTCGTGGCGTCGATCGAGAACGGGTCCTGCCAGGGCGCCTTGAGGTAGGTGGCGTTTACCAGGACCAGCCGCGTATCGGAGTCCAACCGATCCAGCAGCTTCGGGATTCGCCCCTCGGTTTGCTCGCCGACCCAATCGTCGATCAGCTTGCAGGCGCCGTCCGGGTCGTTGCGATAGTCGACCAGGCGAAGCCCGGCGCCGTAACGAGCCGCCAGCAAGTCCAGGTAGGCCTGCTCGATGTGCATGCCGCTCTGGCCGAACGGGGCGTTGACAACCCGGAGCTGCACCTGCCGGTCGTTTCCGGCGGCGTCGCGGAAGCTGCCCGACAGCGCCGCGAGGGCCTCGTCCAACGATCCAAACCCGGCACCGCTCGCCGCGCCCTGGCCGACGTGGAGGACCGCGTCCATCTGAGTGGCCGTTTCGCCGCGCGCCCCAACCTCGGCCATCGCGAGCGCAGTGGCGATGCTGGCCGGTGAGAAGACGAGGTTGCCGTTCCCGTTCGCGACCTTCGCGTAGAGGTCGAAGCCGAATGCGTCGATGGCGGCGGCGGCGGCTCCGGCAGCCGTCGGCGAGCCCGGCAGCCGCGACGCAGACGAAGTGGCGAGGCCGATTCCAGCGGCGACGGGGGAGGCGCAACTCCACGCGAACCCGCCCGCGAGCAGCACCGCCGCGATGCGTTTCGATGCCGGCCCCCGGCGTGCCCGAGTGAGATGGCCGATCCCGCCCATATCCGAATCTCCCCTGCGTGCCGCGGACGAAACGCCCTGCGCTGGGTTGACGCGATCGACGGCCGGCCGGTTCCGCGAAGCAGCCCGTTTCATGCGCCGAATGAACGTTGACGTGTGGGGGAGCAGGTGTATGATCCGGGAAGTGGCGAATTGTGGTGGTTGGTGGTAAAGAGTGAAGGCATTGCCCTAGCGAACACCCACCAGGTGGGGACGGGACCCGATCGGAGCGCAGGACGGGGTCCGCATCCACGAGCTGCCGGCCACGACGCAGACGCGGCGTTCCGCGACTAGACGAGCAGGCGACGGATCGATGTTCACCGGCGAATACAGGCACTCGGTGGACGCCAAGGGTCGGGTAGCCATCCCGATCCGGTTCCGCGCGCCGTTGGGCGAGGGCGCGATGCTGGCCCGCTGGGTCGACGGCTGCGCCGCCATCTTCCCGAGGTCTTCGTTCGAGGAGCTGGCCGACAAGGTTTCGAAGCTGCCGATCTCGGACGAGCGGGCCAGGGCCTTTTCGCGCTTCCTGTTCTCGGGATCGTTCGAGGTCGAAACGGACCAGCAGGGCCGGATCCTTCTTCCGGCCGCGATCAAGGAGTGGTCCGGTGTCGGCGCCGACGCGGTCGTGGTCGGTGCGCGGGACCACGTCGAAATCTGGGATCCGGGCCGGTGGGCGAAGTCGCAGCAGGCCGTCAACACGGCCGACGCGCTGGCGTCGCACCTGACCGGGTTGGGCATCTAGACATGAATGGCAACTCGCAGGATCCGCTCGGGCCGGCTGACGACGGCGAATCCGTCGCCGGCTCTCCCGAGGGGGGCGCCGAAAGGGAGCTAGGGCACCTGCCGGTCATGGTGGACGAGGTACTTGAAACACTCGCCGCCGGCGCCGACAGTCTCCAGATCGACGCCACCCTCGGTGGAGCCGGCCATGCCGAGCGGATCCTCGAGTCCAGCGCTCCTGATGGCCGCCTCCTCGGCCTCGACGCTGACGGGGCGGCCATCGCCAGGGCTCAGCGCCGCCTGGCGCGCTTCGGCAACAGGGTCGTGTTTCGCCAGGTCAACTTCCGAGAGCTCGCCGCCGTCGCCCCCGAGGCGGGATTCGGTTCCGTCGACGGGCTCTTCATGGACCTCGGGCTCTCGAGCTTCCAGCTCGGCGACGTGGGTCGCGGCTTCGGGTTCCGAGCCGGCGGGCGCCTGGACATGCGCTTCGATACGAGCCGCGGCCGATCGGCCGCGGAGCTGCTCGCGACCATGGACGCCCGAGAGCTGACGGCGCTCTTTCGCAAGTACGGCGAGGAGCCGTTCGCCGGGCGCATCTCGCGGGCGATTGTCGAGAACCGCGACAGGACGCCGATCGAGACCGCCCAACAGCTTGCGGCGCTGGTCGAACGGGCCGTGCCCGGCAAGACCCGCGGCCGGCGGATTCATCCCGCGACGCGCGTCTTCCAGGCCCTCCGCATCGCCGTCAACGACGAGCTCGGCGCCCTGGAGGCCGGACTCGCCGCGTCGCTGGTCCTGCTCCGGCCCGGCGGACGGCTGGTGGTCCTGAGCTACCACTCGCTCGAGGATCGCATCGTCAAGCGCTTCATCGCAACCGAGCAGCGAGGCTGCGTCTGCCCGCCGGAGGTCCCGATCTGCGTCTGTGGTCGCCAGCCGAGGCTTCGATCCCTGGGCCGCTCGCGCACACCCGGCGCCGCCGAAGTCCAGGCCAACCCGCGCTCTCGCAGCGCACGTCTCCGCGGCGCGGAGCGGGTGGCGGCATGAGCAAGCGTCATGAATCCAGCCGCCGGCGAAGCTACGGCCGTCGCCAGCACGAGCTCCACGAACTGCACGAGCGGACGGACCGGCTCGACGCCGGCAACGATTGGCTCGGCGAGTCGGGATCGCTCCAGGGCACACGGCTCTGGGATGCCGCCGCTGCCTCCGGGGCGCCCCGCTGGCCTGAGCCGCGGGGGATCGAGTAGATGGCCGTCTACGAGGGCGCGCGGCCGCGCTCAACTTTCTTCCCGCGCCGGCGCGTGGAGACTCCCGTCCTGCGCCGCGAAACCCGGCCCGAAGCGACGTCCCTTCCACGGCGCCGTTCCCGCGTGGCCATGCGCGCCAACCGCCGCCCGCGGACGGTGGGCTTCGTCATCGGCGCGATCGTCGTCGCCTTCCTGCTCAGCTTCTTCTCGCTCGTGCAGACGGTCCGCGTCTCGACGAGCGGCTACGACATGGCTGTGCTAAACGACAATTACCTGCAACTGGAGAACCAGCAGCAGCAGATGGAGTCCGACATCGACCGCGTCGGCCGCCAATCTGCCATCACGCGTCAGGCCGTCGCGGACGGGTTGAATCAGCTTCCGGCGCCTGAAGTCCTGCCGGCTCGGTAGGACGCCCGAAATGACGCTCGGACGAACAGACTCCCGGGTGCGCCTCTTCTCGATGTTGCTGGTCGTGATGATCGTCGCGACCGGGATGGCAGCGCGTCTCGCCTACTGGCAGATCGGACAGGCGCAGAGCCTGACGCAGAGCGCCACCCAGGGATCGATATACAAGGAGACGATCCCGGCGGAGAGAGGCACGATCTACGACCGGACCGGCACCGTAGTCCTGGCCCAGACCATCTACCTCTATCGCGTGATCGGTGACCCGCACGATCTCACCGACGCCCAGAAGGCCGAAACCGTCAGCGGTCTGATGGACTTCCTGGCGCTGAGCGACCAGGACGCGTTGAAGATCCGGACCGCGATGGCCGGTCAGTCCTACTACGTCCTCCTGGCTACCGACGTCAGTTCCGACGTCGTCCAGGAGATGAAGACGAATCAGTCGGAAGGCGGCCTGCCGGGCATCTCGTTCGAGCAGCAGCCGGTCCGCGTCTATCCCCAGGCCGGCGGCGCCCCCAATACGTCGCTGGCGTCTCAACTCCTGGGCTTCGTCAACGCCGCGGGCAAGGGCCAGTACGGAGTGGAGCAGAAGTACGACTCCGTACTCGCCGGACGACCCAAGATCATCCAGATCGACCCCACCGTGCCGGGGCCGGACGGGACGACGATCCTCGATCCGGGAACGCCGGGCCAGGACATCCGCACGACCATCGATGCCAGCCTGCAGCTGCAGGTGGAGAAGGAAGTCTTCGCCACCTGGATTGCCGACAAGGCCAAGACCGTGTCCTCGGTTGTCATGGACCCCAAGACCGGCGACGTCCTGGCGGAGGCGAGCTACCCGGCCTACGACGCCAATAACTACGCCCAGGTGGCCGACCAGGATCCCGACCTGTTCAACGACCCGGTGGTCACGATGGCTTACGAGCCGGGATCAGTGCTCAAGATGCTCACGACATCGGCTGCTCTCCAGACCAGGACGACGGCTCTCACGACCATGATCGACGACTACGGCATCCTCAAGCTGCCGGGCGGCCAGGAAGTCGCCGACGCCGACCGCAAGGGCAAGGGCTGGCGGACGTTCGCCTGGATGGTGGCCTACTCGCGCAACGTCGGCCTGACGCAGGTCGCGTTCCGGCTGGGCAACTCCACGGCCGCGGCTTCCAAGGTTCTCTATCAGACCTGGCATAACTACGGCATCGGCCTGAAGACAGGAATCGACGTCGCCGGAGAGGTGGCCGGCACGGCCCGCGATCCCAGCGTCGACCCGTGGGCGAAGATCGACCTCGCCAACGCCTCGTTCGGACAGGGCGTAGCGGCGACGCCGATCCAGGTCACGCGCGCATACGCCGCGATGGTGAACGGCGGCACGCTCGTGACGCCGCGGGTCGTGCAGGACGATGCCAAGATCGGCCAGGCCGCGCCAACGGCCCAGCCGGGGCAGCAGATCATCAGCGCCAGTCTGTCGAAGAGCCTCACCGGAGTGATGGAGTACGTGGTGACTGTGGTGCCTTCGTACGCGCAGCGCACGTACATCAAGGGCTACTACATCGGCGGCAAGACCGGCACGGCGCAGATCTGGGATCCGACCCTCAACGACGGCCAGGGCGGCTGGAAGGTCAACGACTACAACTACAGCTTCTACGGCTGGATCGGGACCAGCAAGCCGGACCTCGTGATCGGGACGGTGATCTTCGAGGGAACTCCCACCCTGATCAAGCAGGGCGTCCTGGACATGCCGGTCCAGTCCTACGAGCTGTTCCGCCGGATCGCTACGGACGCGGTGACGACCGAGCGGATTCCGCCAAACCCCAACGGGCCGCCGCCGCCGGGGACCAAGCCAGCGATACCGGAGGGGTGACCCTCGCGGCCGGTGCCCGGCTCGGGTGGCTGTGCGACACTGGCACGGTGTCCGAAGCCCGCAAACCGGAGTCTGCGCCCGCGGCGGCGCCGGTCCCCCTGACCGCCACCGAGATCGCCGCCGTCACCGGCGGTCGTCTGGTGCTCGACTGCGAACGGCCCGTGTCCGGCGCCGCCGTCGACTCGCGCCGGGTCAGACCGGGCAACCTGTTCGTGGCCCTGCCCGGCGAGCGAACCGACGGCCATCGCTTCATCGGCGCGGCCCTGGCGGCGGGCGCCGCCGCTCTCCTCGTTTCGGAGATCCCGGACGGGACCGTCGAGTCGGCCCGTGGGACCGCGGCCGTCGTCGTCGTGCCGGACACGCTTCGCGGCCTGCATCTCGTGGCCGCCGCGTGGCGCCGGCGGTTCTCGCCGCTGACGGTCGGAGTGACCGGCAGCATCGCCAAGACCTCGACCAAGGAGGCCATCGCCGCCGTCCTGGCCGAGCGCTTCGTGACCCTCAAGAGCGAGGGCAACGCCAACAACGAGATCGGGCTGCCGCTGACGGTGCTGCGGATGGGGCCGCAGCATCAGGCGGCGGTGCTGGAGATGGGGATGTACGTCGGCGGCGAGATCGCCCAGCTGGCCGCCATCGCGCGGCCCGCGATCGGCGTCGTGACCGCCGTCCGGGAAGTCCATCTCTCGCGCATCGGCTCGATCGACGCGGTCGAGCGGGCCAAGGGAGAGCTCGTCGAAGCGCTGCCGGCGGACGGCTTCGCCGTTCTCAACGGCGACGATCCGCGCGTTGCGAGGATGCGCGACCGGACGGCGGCGACGGTGCTGACGTACGGTTTCGGGGCCGATGCCGACGTGCGGGCCGAAGATGTCGTCGGCGCAGGGCTGGACGGAATGCGCTTCACCCTCGCCACGCCGGCCGGGCGCGTCCGAGTCGCCACGCCGGCCCTGGGGCGCCACGGCGTCCACAATGGGCTGGCCGCCGCGGCCGTCGGCCTGGCCGCGGGGCTGGACCTGGATCTCATCGCGGCCGGGCTCGGGCGGGGCTGGAGCGCGCCGCACCGCGACCAGATCGTGCGCGTCGGCAGCCTGACGATCCTCGACGATTCGTACAATGCCTCGCCGGCGTCGATGGTCGCGGCGCTGGAGCTGCTGGCGACGCTTCCGGGCCGGCACGTCGCCGTCCTGGGTGAAATGCGAGAGTTGGGCGAGGCGCACGAACGAGGGCATCGCGACGTGGGCGCGGCGGCCGCCGATCTGGCGGACATCGTCGTCGTCGTCGGCCGGGAAGCGTCCGGCATCGCGGCCGGAGCGGTCTCGCTGGGCGAGGCGGTCGTCGCCGTGCCGGACCGAGACGGCGCCCTGGCCGTGCTGCGGGATATGCTCCGCCCTGGCGACTCGGTCCTGGTGAAAGCTTCGCGGGGAGTCGAGCTCGAATCGATCGTCGAGTCGCTGGCTGGAGATCGGGGGAGTTGGGTCGGCGGCGGCGTGCCCGGATCGGGCCCGGCGGCGCCGAATGGAGCCGGGGAGGCTGACCGTTGACCGATCACGGCGTCGTGTTCATCCAGGGACTGCTGCTCGCCTTTGCCTGCGTGGTGATCCTGATGCCGCCCTATTTGCGGCTGCTCCACTGGCTGGGCATGGGCAAGAAGATCCGCGAGGAAGGCCCAGGCTCGCACCTCGTCAAGCAGGGCACGCCCACGATGGGCGGCGTCCTGCTCGTCGCGGTCATCATTGCTCTCGCCTACGTTTTCGACGCCATGGATGCCTCGACCTACTCGCCGCTCGTCGTGCTCGCGCTCGTGGGCGTCCTGGGCGCCGTCGACGACTTCCTCAATGCCCGTACCGGCATCGGTATCAGGGGCCGCCAGAAGATCGTGTGGCAGACCGTCGTCGCGATCGGCGTCGCCGTCTACGTCCAGAACCACTTCGGCTTCAACGGCTTCCGCATCCCGTTCATCGGCAACGTCGAGTTCACGACGTTCGTCCAGATACCGTTCACGGATCGCGGCTTCGAGGTCGGCGCGCTGGTCTTCATCGTGGTCGCCGTCATCGCCATCGTCGGCGCCAGCAACGGCGTCAACCTGACCGACGGCCTCGACGGTCTGGCGGGCGGGACGCTCGTCTTCGCCTTCATCAGCTATCTGATGATCGCCCTGCTCAACCAGCCCAACCAGTCCAACCTGGCTCTTGTGTGCGCCATCGTCGTGGGCGCGATCATCGGTTTCCTGTGGTTCAACGTCCACCCCGCCCAGGTCTTCATGGGCGACTCGGGAGCCCTGTCGCTGGGAGGCATGCTGGCCGTCGTGGCCCTCATCAGCGGCCAGGTGATGATCCTGCCCCTCATCGGGCTGATCTTCGTCCTCGAAGTGGCCTCCGACGTCATCCAGGTCGGCAGCTTCAAGCTTCGCCACAAGCGCGTGTTCCGCATGGCGCCGCTGCATCATCACTTCGAGCTCGGCGGCTGGGACGAGGAGAAGGTGACGATGCGGTTCTGGATCGTCGGCGCCCTGGCGGGCCTGCTCGGGGTGACGCTCTTCCTCTCTTCGATCAACAAGTAGGCAGGGCAATGCAACGACGCGTCGTCGATCTGGACAGCCTGACCGCCGCGGGAGTCCGGGATGGCGCGCTCGACGGGCGGTCGGTCACGGTCCTCGGTCTGGCCCGCAGCGGGATCGCGATGGCTCGCTTCTTCGCCGACGCGGGGGCGCACGTCACCGTCTACGACGGACGGACTGCCGCCAACCTGCACGCGGCGGTCGAAGCCCTCGGCGGACGACCGATCAAGCTGGCGCTCGGGCCCGACGTAGACCCGGCGCGCACCTGGGCCTCAGCCGACCTTGTCGCGACGTCGCCGAGCATCAACCCGGACTTCCCGACCGCGGAGCCGCGCTTGCGGGCGGCGCTGGTCGCGCTCGTCGAGGCCCACCGCGCCGATCCGCGCCGGACACCGGCGCTGGTCAGCGAGCCCGACCTCGTGCTGCGGATGTGCCCCTGCCCGACGATCGGCGTCACGGGCACGAAAGGCAAGACGACGACTTCGTCGCTGATCGCGGCCCTGATGGCCCAGGACCCGGCGCACCCGGCCATCCTGGGCGGCAACATCGGGATCCCTCTGATCGAGCGATTGCCCGAACTCACGCCCGAGCACCGCGTCGTCATCGAGCTGTCCGAGCTCCAGCTGCCGACCCTCTCGCGCGGGACGACCGTTGCCGTATACACCAACGTCACCTCCGACCACCTCGACCGCCACGGATCGCTTGCGGCCTACCGGGCGGTGAAGCGGCGCCTGGCCGAGCTCGTCGATCCCGCGGGCGCGCTCGTCCTCAACGCCGAGGACCCGGTCGTGAGCGCGTACTCCGAGCTGCACACGGCCGCCGTCGTGACGTATCGGCGAAGTCGGCCGCCGGCCGGCGGCCTGGGCGTGGAGGACGGCTGGATCGTCGCCGCCGGTGTGGAACGGCTGGCGCTGGCCGGCGGGGGCGCGGCCGAAGTGGCCCGAGGCGGCCGGATCATGCCGATCTCAGAGCTCGCGATACCGGGCGACCACAACGTCTCGAATGCGCTGGCCGCAGTCGCCGTGGCGCTGATGTTCGGCCTGCCTGCCGGGACCATCCGCCGCGCCGCGGGCGCGTTCGCCGGCGTCGAGCATCGCCTGGAGCAGGTCGCGACCGTCAACGGCGTTCGCTTCGTCAACGACTCTCAGGGGACGCAGCCGGACGCGGTCATCGCCGCGCTGCGGGCATTTCCGCGGCCGCTGGTGCTCATCGCCGGAGGCCGGGACAAGGGCGTGGACCTCTCCGGACTGGGCCCGGTCGCGGCCGAGCGGGCCGATGCGGCCGTGCTGATAGGGGAGTCGGGGTCGTCGCTGGCCGAGCTGTTCCGCAGGAGCGGCGTGGCCCGCGTCGAGCAGGCGGACAATCTCGCCCAGGCCGTCGAGCTGGCCGATTCGATCGCCCGGATGGCCCTGGCCGCGCGCGCGGCGGAAGCCGGCGGCGACAGGGCCGCCTCAGGACCTGCCACAGTGCTGCTCAGCCCGGCCGCGGCCAGCTTCGACATGTTCGTGGACTACGCCGCTCGCGGGGCCGCGTTCCGGGCGGCGGTTGACGCCATCGCCCGGCGCCGCGCGGTGGCGAGGCCGCGCCGATGAGGGACTACCTGGCCGCTCCGGCCGCGCGCCACGAGCCCGTCGAGATGGAGCGGCTGAGCCGCATCGGTGGCCGGAGATCGGGCGCCAGAGACCTGCCCGTGCGGCCGGCCGCGGTCAGACCGAACGCTCTCGCGCCGAAGGGCGGCCCCAAGCGAGACCTCCACGATCCGGACTGGGTGATCGCGGTGGCCGTGATCGCCCTGGCGGCCATCGGGATCCTTATGGTCTACTCGGCCTCCGCCATCGACTCGTACGCCAACAGCCGCAACACGTTCCAGATGGTGATGCCCCAGATCCTGGCCGGCCTGGCCGGACTGGCGACCATGATCGTCCTGGCCCGTCTCGACTATCGCTACCTGCGCAAGGTCAGCCTGATCATGGCAGTCGGGTCCCTGGTGCTGCTGGTCGCGGTCATGATCCCCAGGATCGGCGTCGCCGCCAACGGCGCTTCGCGCTGGATCCAGCTCGGCCCGTTCTTCGAGATCCATCCCGCCGAAATCGCCAAGCTCGCGCTCGTCGTCTACCTGGCGCACTGGCTTGCCACGCGCGGAGCCGAGATCAAGAGCTTCTCCCGCGGCACCGTGCCGTTCTGGATCCTGGTCATTCCGTTCGTGTTGCTGATCGCCAGGGAACCCGACATCGGAACGACCACGATCGTCGTCCTCATCGCCCTTGCCCTTTTCTTCGTGGCCGGCTGCAACCTGCTGCACCTGGCGATGGCGCTGCTCGCCGGCGTCGCCGGCGGGGCGATCCTGGTTCTTTCGGTCGGCACGTACCCGCTGACGCGGATCCAGGCGTTCCTCAACCCGTGGGCCGATCCGCTCGGTTCCGGCGGTCAGAGCATCAGGGGCCTCGAGGCGCTGGCGGCGGGCGGTCTCTTCGGCACCGGCCTGGGCAACGATCGGATCCTCGTGCCCCAGGACTACAACGACTTCGTGTTCTCCGTCATCGCCCAGGAGCTCGGATTCGTCGGCGGCCTGGTCGTGATCGCCCTCTTCGTGGCCCTGGCCTGGGCCGGGATCCGGACCGCGCTCCGAGCGCCTGATACCTTTGGCGGGTTGCTGGCGGCGGGGATTACGGCCTGGCTCTGCTTCCAGGCCATCATCAACATCAGCGTCGTGCTACTGCTGGTTCCCGTGACCGGCATCACCCTTCCTTTCGTGTCGCAGGGTGGTTCGTCGCTCATAGTGAGCTTCGCGGCGGTCGGGATTCTCTTGTCCATCTCGCGGGAAACCGTGGAGCGAGGTTGGGTCAATGCGTCTGCTGATAGCGGGCGGGGGTACGGGAGGACATATATACCCGGCTCTCGCAGTAGCTCGATCGTTGCAGGCCCGCCCGGCGGCGCCTGAGCTGGCCTGGATCGGCGGCCATCGAGGCCTCGAGTCCCGGGTCGTGCCCGAGACGGGGATACCTATCCGGCTCCTGGCCCTGCGCTCGCTCCGGACGGTCGACCTCGACGTGCACGCCGTGCTGGACCCGATCCGGTTGTGCCTGTCGATGCCGCAGGCGCTGGCGATGCTGGTCGCGCGTCGTCCGGCCGCCATCTTCACGACGGGCGGCTACGTCGCCGTGCCCGTCCTGGTCGGAGCCGCGCTGCTGCGCATCCCGGTGGTGATGTGGGATGGCAACGTGTCCCCGGGGCGGAGCGTCCGCTGGACCGGCCGCACGGCGCGCTGCCTGACCGTCAGCTTCGAGGCGACGTGCCGGGCCCTCGGCGGGCGCAGGCCCTGCTTCGTGACGGGGACGCCGATCCGCAACCCGGGCGTTCTGGATCGCTCCGCCGCCAGAGCCCGACTCGGAGTGGGCCCTGCGGACCGGCTGCTGCTGATATTCGGCGGGTCGCAGGCCGTGCGTCGCTTCAACACGGCCGTCGTCGAGGCCCTGCCTCGCCTGGTAGAGAAGGTGCGAGTCATCCACGTCACAGGCGACGCCGGCTTCGACGCGGCGGCTTTCGCCCGGGACGCCCTGCCGGCCGAGGCCCGCGATCGATACCGCCCGGAGCGCTTCCTGCGCGACGACATGACCACCGCCCTGGCGGCCGCCGATCTGGTGGTCGGCCGGGCCGGCTCCTCGACGCTGGCCGAGGTCGCGGCCTTCGGCCTGCCGATGGTCGTGGTGCCGTATCCCCACGCCGCCGGACACCAGCGGCGCAACGCCGAGGAAATGGTCCGGGCCGGCGCCGCTCGCCTGGTGGAGGACGAGGCGTTCGACGCGGAGGCGCTGCTGGCCGCCGTCGCCATCCTCGACGATCCGGCGCAGAGTGCCGCCATGGCGGCCGCGGCCCGCTCCCTGGCGCGGCCCGGCGCGGCCGACGCCGTTGCCGAGCTCGTGATGGCCGCCGCGGAACGGCGCCGCTTGCCGGAGCCCGGGACGATCGACGCGATCTCACGGGGATCGGCTTCGTGACGGGCACGCCCGCCGCGGGCGGCGCGCCGGGTGGTCGCGGCGCCGCCACAGGCCGTGACTGGGCCGCCGCAGCGGCCGAGATGGCCCGCTCCACCGGCGTCAAACCGCGCCGCGACGAGCCGCTCTCGCGCCATACGACGATGCGCGTGGGCGGCCCGGCGGACCTGCTCGCCGTCGCCCGCGACACCGCCCAGCTCGCCGCGCTCATCCGTTTCGCCCGCGCCGAGGGGCTGCCGTACGTCGTGATCGGCCGGGGCAGCAATCTCGTGGTCGCCGACGCCGGCATTCGAGGCCTGGCGATACTCTCGCGAGCCGGCGACTGCCGGGTCGAGGGCGACCTCCTCGTCGCCACCGCCGGCCTGCCACTGGCGCTCGCGGCGACCTTCGCTCAGCGGGCCGGCCTGACGGGCCTGGAGTTCGGGCTGGCCATTCCGGGGACCGTCGGTGGCGCCGTCTGGGCCAACGCCGGAGCCCACGGCTCGGACATCGCCGCGGTTCTCGTGTCGGCCCGCATCATGCGCGCGGACGGCAGCGACGCCGAAGAGCCGGCCGCGGCGCTCGGCCTCTCGTATCGCGACAGCCGTCTCAAGCACGCGGCCGAGCAGGGGAGCGCGACCGCCTCGGAGACGGTGCTGGAGGCCACGTTCCGCCTCGCGCCTGCCGATCCGGGCGTTATCAAGGCGCGCCTCGACGAGATCCGCCGCTGGCGCCGCGAGCACCAGCCGCTGAGCCTGCCGAGCGCTGGGAGCGTGTTCCGCAACCCTCCGGACGACTCCGCCGGCCGCCTCATCGACGCGGCGGGCCTCAAGGGCCGGCGCGCCGGGGGCGCCGTGATCAGCGAGCGGCACGCCAACTTCATCGTCAACGACCGGGGCGCCAGCGCCGCCGACGTGCGTTGCCTGGCCGAGACGGCCCGCGCGGAGGTGGCGCGCATGTTCGGCGTCGAACTGGTATACGAGGTGCAGTTCATGGGCGATTGGACCGGCTGGGAGCAGGAGGAGCGATGAGCGGCGAAAAGACCGACCCGACGACGCACACGGCCGAGCGCCGCACGGAGGGCAGGGCGGTCGCCGTGCTGCTGGGCGGACCGTCGGCGGAGCACGACGTCTCGGCCGTCTCCGGCTGGGCGATCGCGGACTCGCTGGCCGACTCCGGGTACGCCGTGGAGCGGATCTTCATCGACCTGGCGGGCCGGTGGTGGCAGCTTCCCGCGACGGCGGCGGCGGGCCGTCCGCGTCCCGGGACCTTCGACGACCCGGCCTCGATCGGCGCCCGCGGTCCTTGGCGACCCGGCGAGGCCCTCGATCGAATCTCCTCGCGGCCGGTCGCCCCGATCGTGTTCCCCGCGCTCCACGGCCCGTTCGGCGAGGACGGCACCGTCCAGGCGCTGCTCGAGGCTTACGACCTGGCCTACGCCGGCGCCGGCGTGGCGGCCTCGGCGGTCGGGATGGACAAGGCCCTGTTCAAGCGCCTCGTCCGCGGCCTCGGCATGCCGATCGTCGATTGGGTTGAGGTGACGGCGGCGCACTGGGCGAGCGCCCGGGACGACGTCCTGGCGGAGATGGCCGCTTTCTCCAGGAGCGCCGGCGAGGTGCGGGTGATGGTGAAGCCGGCCCGCATGGGGTCGTCGGTCGGGATGACGATCGCGCACACGGAGGCCGAGCGAGCCGGCGCCCTCGACGAGGCGTTCCGCTTCGACAGCCTGGCCGTCGTCGAGCGCTATCTCGACCACCCGCGCGAGCTCGAGGTGGCCGTCCTGGGCAACGACCCGGCCGCCCTCGAGGCCTACGGGCCGGGCGAAGTCTTCCCGGGTCGCGAGTTCTACGACTACGTGGCCAAGTACAGCGACGGCGTCTCCGACGTGAACCCCAGGGCCGACGTGCCCGCCGCGTTGGGCCGCCGGATCCGCTCGGTCGCGCTCGACGCCTATCGAGCCATCGGCTGCGAAGGCTTCGCCCGCGTCGACTTCCTCCTTGCCGGTGAGGTGGTCTACCTCAACGAGATCAACACCATCCCGGGTTTCACACCGATCAGCCTCTTCCCGCAGATGGCGGCTACGGGGCTCGGCAGCTTCGGCGCCGTGTGCCGTCGCATAGTGGAGCTGGCCGAGGACCGGCGGGCGTCGCGCGTTCGGAGCCGCCTGACCGTCGCCGACCTGCCGCGCTGAGGATGCCGTGCCGATGCCGATGAGACGCGACGTG
The DNA here is from genome assembly GCA_964529245.1 of uncultured Anaerolineaceae bacterium. Classification (GTDB taxonomy): domain Bacteria; phylum Chloroflexota; class Limnocylindria; order Limnocylindrales; family CSP1-4; genus Fen-1039. The sequence continues at coordinate 2,279 of CAZGUS010000036.1, read as the reverse complement.
CCGGTCCACCGGAGCGGGATCAAGGTCCGCCGCCAGCCGATCAGGCGGTCGACGCCGCGCATCCGCGCCACGCAGATCTACGCCCTGGTGCTCATGGTGCTGTGCCTGCTGACGGTCATCTCGCTGGGGAGCTCGACCGTCTTCGCCGCCCGGCGTCTCGAGGTCTACGGGGCCAGATTCACGGGCGAAGAGGCCGTCCGGCAGATCGTCGGCATCGACGGCTCGCCGAACCTGTTCCGCCTTCGGACGGACCGCATCGCCGAGGCGCTCGCCGCCCTGCCGGCCGTCGAGTCGGCCCAGGTCGACGTCCGCCTGCCGGACACGATCGTGGTCACGCTCGTCGAGCGCGAGCCGCGCATGATCTGGGTCATCGGCGACCGGCACTATGTCGTGGACGACAGCGGGCTCCTGTTCGGGCAGGTCGACTCGGCCGGCAATCCCATCTACGTGGCCCCGGGAAGCTCGATCGCGCCGAACGCGTCCGCGACGGCCGCGACCGGCTCCGGCGCACCTGGCGCCTCGGCATCCGGGACGGCTCCGACCGGATCGCCGGCTGCGAGCGCGAGCGGCGACGCCACAGGCCCGACGCCGACGGCCGGGCCCGTCGGCCTGATCGCGCCGCCGAACCTTACACTGGCGAACCTGACCGTGGTGAATCCGACGCCCGCGAACCCGGCCGCCGCCAGGGTCACGGCGGCGAAGGTGACGCCCAGGCCGACTGCCAGGATCACGCCAAAACCGACACCGAAGGCCACGCCCAGGGAAACTGCGAAGCCGACGGCCACTCCCAACCCGACCACGACCCTGGCCCCGGCGCCCTCGATCCTGCCCGTGCCGACCGCGGACCCGGCGGCGTCGCCCGGCCCGCAGGTCGTGAACGTGCCGATCGTCTACGACCGCCGGTCCGATGACGCCGGCCTGGGGCTCGGCGACGCGATCGACCCGATCGCGCTCGACGCCGCCTACCGCCTGGCCGGCCTCACGCCGGCCGATGTCGGCAGCCAGGCGGCGAGCCTCGACGTCGTCATCGACGACACCTACGGGTTCATGGTCAGCCCGGGCTCGAACAGCTGGGTCGCGGACTTCGGCTTCTACACCGAAACCCTGCGCAAGGACACCGTCATACCCGAGCAAGTTCGCGATTTGCGGTCGCTGCTGCTGCACAGCGGCGAGAACCACGTGGCCTGGGTATTCCTCGTGGCCGACATCGCGGACAATCACGTCGACACGTACATTGCCCGATGAATCGCGCCGGCCGAACTTCCCCGATGCTGTGCGGCCGGATCGGTCAAGATTAGCGAGACGGAGCGAGGCAACTAGACCGAGGACGAGCGAGTGGAACGCGAAGCGGTACTGGTCGGAATCGACGTCGGTACGAGCAAGGTTTGCGCGCTCATCGGTGAGGTGGGGCGCGATGGCGGCCTGACCATCGTCGGCAAGGGAGTCGTGCCGTCGGCCGGCCTCAAGAAGGCCGTGGTCGTCAACATCGAGCAGACGGTCCGGTCGATCGCCGGCGCCGTCGAGCATTCGGAGCGCTCTTCCGGCTATCAGATCGACCGCGCCTTTGTCGGCGTCGGCGGTCAGAACGTCGAGAGCCAGAACTCGCGCGGCGCGGTCGCCGTCAGCGGGCATCAGCGCGAGGTCACCCGCGAGGACATCCTGCGGGCCACCGAAGTCGCCCGCGCGGTCACGATCCCGTCCAACCGCGAGGTTCTCCACGTCCTGCCGCGGGGATTCATCGTCGACGGCCAGGAAGGCGTGAAGGATCCGCTCGGGATGAGCGCCATACGCCTCGAGATCGAGACTCACATCGTCACCGCAGCAGCCACTGCGGTCCGGAATCTGGCCAAATGCGTCCAGGCTGCGAACGTCAAGATCGACGAGCTGGTCGCAAGCTCCCTGGCTTCGGCCGAGTGCGTGCTGTCGGAAACGGAGCGAGACCTGGGTGTTGCCGTGGCCGACATCGGGGCCGGCACGATAGACCTGGCCCTCTTCATGGACGGTTCGCCTTTCAAGACGATGGTCCTGCCGGTCGGCGGCAACAACGTGACCAACGACCTGGCAATCGGCCTCAAGACCAGCCTGCAGGTCGCCGAGGAACTCAAGATCCAGCACGGAAGCTGCGATCTCTCGACGGTCGCGGACGACGACCTGATTAGCGTCTCGATGCTCGGCGAAGCTGCTGGCCGGACTATCAGCCGCCTCGACGTCTGCCGCATCATCGAAGCCCGAATGCGGGAAACCTTCGAGATGCTGCGCGCCGAGATCGGCGCTTCCGG
>CAZGUS010000035.1:15093-19339 GCA_964529245.1 uncultured Anaerolineaceae bacterium | reverse complement strand
CCCGGCCCGGCTCGTGTGGGCCATCACGTACGAGGTGAGCTCCGACATCTGCGCTCCGCCAGCCGCCAGCCCCCTGGCTTCGCCCTGCTGGCCCGTAACCGGTCCGCTGACGGTCATCCTCGACTACCACACCGGCGCGTTCATCATCAGCGGCACAACCTAACGGGTCGTCGAAGCTCCAAACGGTCCCTGCAACTTCAGCTTCATCGCTGGAGTCACGCCATCGGTCCGAACAAGGGGACTTGCGCCGCGCCCACGCCGGGCTCACCCGAGCGCCGCCCCCCGCCCAAGCCCTCTGTCGCCCGCCGCCGCCAACCGCCGGGCGCCGCCCGGCACCGCGGCCCGTACACTAGGCGCATGACAGAAGTTCGCGTTCGAATCGCGCCCAGCCCGACCGGGCCGCTGCATCTGGGCACGGCCCGGACCGCGCTCTTCAACTACCTGTTCGCGCGCCATCTCGGCGGCACGTTCATCTTCCGCCTCGAGGACACGGACCAGGCCCGTTCTTCGGAGGCGTACGAGCTCGACATTCTCAACGGCCTGCACTGGCTCGGGATCAGATGGGACGAGGGGCCCGGCATCGGGGACGAGCCCGAGCGGGGGTCGTACGGTCCGTACCGCCAGATGCAGCGCCTCGAGCGGTACACGGAGGCGGCCACGCGCCTGCTTGCCGAGGACAAGGCCTACTACTGCTACTGCTCTCCCGAGGAGCTGGACGCCGAGCGAAAGCGTCAGGAGGCGGCCCGCCTGCCGGCCCGCTACAACGGCCGCTGCGCGCAGCTGACGCAGGCGGATCGAGCCGCGTTCGAAGTGTCGGGGCGTGCGCCCGTGGTCCGCTTCCGGATCCCGGAGCACCGCACGATCGCGTTCGACGACATCGTCCGCGGCCACGTCGAGATCGACACGGACGCGCTCGGTGGCGACCTGGTCATCGTCCGCTCGGACGGCTCGCCGCTGTACCACTTCACCGTGGCGGTGGACGACGCGGCCATGGCGATCACCCACGTGATCCGCGGCGAAGACCACCTCTCCAACACGCCCAAGCACATCCTGCTGTTCGAGGCGATGGGCTCGGCCGTACCACGCTTCGCTCACCTGCCGCTCATTCTTAACCCCGATCGAACCAAGATGAGCAAGCGCAAGACCCAGACCGCGGTGGCCGCCTATCGCGAGGAAGGCTTCATCCCTGAGGCCTTCGTCAACTACCTGGCGCTGCTGGGCTGGTCCACCGGCACCGAGGAGGAGGTTCTCCCGCTGGCCGAGCTGGTCGAGCGTTTCGAGCTGTCGAACGTGAACAAGGCGGGCGCAGTCTTCGACCGCGAGCGGCTTGAGTGGCTCAACGGCCAATGGATCCGCCGCCTGTCCCCGGAGGACCTGATCGACCGGCTGCGGCCCTATATGGAGGCCGAGCTGGCGGCCGGCCGCATCGACTGGCTTCCGACCGACGGCGAGATGCGGGCTCTGCTCCCGGTAGTTCAGGAGCGCCTGCCGAACCTGTCGGCGGTCGGCGAGCTGATCGGCTTCCTGTTCGTCACCGACGTCGATCCGGATCCGGACCTGATCGTGCCAAAGCGCTGGGACGTCGCCACGACTCTCGCGGGGCTCGCGGCCGCTCGCCGCATCGTCGCCCAGGTCGGCGAGGTGAGCTGGGAGGCGGAGGAGATCGAGTCGGCGCTGCGGCAGCTCGTCGAGGAGCGCGGCTGGAAGGCCGGCGACCTGTTCATGGCCATTCGTGTCGCCGTTACCGGCAGGACGGCAACGCCGCCACTCTTCGACACGATGGTCGCACTGGGCTACGAGCGGACGCTGGCCAGGCTGGATCGGGCCATCGATCGGGTCGCCGCGCACGCGGCCGACCACAACTAGGAGGGAGCACGTGGCGCGCACGATCCTGGTCGTAGACGACGAGAAGACGCTGCGTGAAACCCTGGCCGAGAGCCTTGAGATGGAGGGCTTCGCCGTCGTCCAGGCGGCCGACGGCCGCGAGGCCGTAGAGGCTTTCCGGCGCCATCACCCGGATCTTATCCTGCTCGATCTGATGCTCCCGGAGCTGAGCGGCACGGACGTGTGCCGGATCATTCGGGCCGAGTCGGGCGTGCCGATCCTGATGCTCACGGCCAAGAACGCCGAGGTGGACAAGGTCGTCGGCCTCGAGCTGGGGGCGGACGACTACGTCACCAAGCCATTCAGCTTTCGGGAGCTGCTGGCCCGAATTCGGGCCCTGCTGCGTCGATCGGAAGCCCAGGCTCTGACGACCGAATCGGAGACGATCGAGCTTGGCGCGGTGCGGGTGGACCTCGCGGGTCGCCGCCTGCTGCGCGGCGGCGAGGTCCTGCCGGTCAAGCCGAAGGCCTTCGAGCTGCTGCTCTTCTTCATACGCAACGCCGGCCACGTCTTCACCCGCGACCAGCTCCTGGAGCGCGTCTGGGGCTACGACTACGCCGGAGAGACGCGCACCGTGGATGTCCACGTTCACTGGCTGCGGGCCCAGATCGAGGCCGACCCGGCCAATCCCGTGTATCTCGAGACAGTGCGCGGCGTGGGCTACGTGCTGAGGCGCCCCGACGCCGAATAGGCCCGGGACGGCGCGCGGCGGCGGCCCGTACGCCCCGCGGCCGGGTGCGGAGTCCGCGCCCGTTGCCCCTAGACGCCGAACAGGTGGAGGATCGCCCCGATCGGACCGGAGAGCACCTGCAGCACCAGGAACGCTGCCGCGGCGATTGCGGCGGCGCAGGGGATCGTCAGGATCCAGGCCGTGACGATGCTGCGCGCCACGCCCCAGTGAACGTCGTTGGGGCGGTCGCTCGAGCCGACGCCCATGATCGCGGTCGAAATCACGTGCGTCGTCGAGACCGGCATCCCGAAATGGCCCGCTCCAAGAATGATGGTGGCCGCCGTGGTCTCGGCCGCGAAACCGTGAACCGGATCCAGCCGGACGACCTTCTGGCCCATGGTCTTCATGATTCGCCAGCCGCCCGCGGCGGTTCCGAGGGACATGGCGGTGGCTGCCATCAGGATTACCCAGACAGGCACTGTGTGGTCGTGGATTGCGCCGGCGCTGAATAGAGCCAGCGTCAGGATGCCCATGGTCTTCTGGGCGTCGTTGGACCCGTGGCTCAGGGCCATGTAGGTGGCGGAGAGGATCTGGAGGCGGCGGAAGCGCTCGCTCACACGTCGCGGGCTCACGCCCTGAGGTTCTGTCGGGTCCGGCTGGCCGCCGTTGTCTCCGACCCTCAGCCGGTGGAAGTAGCGCCGAATGCGGTTCGGCCCGGCTCGGACGATCCAGTTCAGGAGAAGGACCATGAAGCCGAACCCGATGAGCAGACCCAGCACCGGCGAGGTGACGAGCGGGAACAGCACCTTGCCGGCGAAGTTGGCCCACTGCACCGCATTCGGGCCTGCCGATGCCCAGGCGGCGCCGATGAGGCCGCCGATCAGCGCGTGGCTGCTGGAGCTGGGGATCGCCAGGGCCCACGTGATCAGGTTCCAGGCGATCGCGCCGAGCAGCGCCGCGGCCAGGACTTCGGCGCCGTGGCCCAGGATCATGTTGTCCTGGACGATCCCGCTCCCGATCGTGCCCGCCACAGCCGTGCCGAACACCAGCGCCCCCACGAAGTTGGCCGAGGCCGACAGGAAGATCGCGTATTCGGGCTTGAGCGCGCGGGTCGCCACCGAGGTCGCGATGGCATTGGCCGTGTCGTGGAAGCCGTTGATGTAATCGAAAGTGACGCCCAGCGCGAAGATCGCGATCAGCCCCAGGACCTGACTCTCGGCCAAACCTGCTCGCCCTCTCGGTGGCACACATCACGGCGCAACGGGGCCGCATGGAGAGGCTATCAGGTCGAGCGCGGGCTTGCTCCTGCCGGCTCGCCGATCCCGCTGCCGCCCGGGCTCAAGTGCCGCAGACGTTGACCGCCTGTTAACACCGGCCTAACGAGGCGAGGCGAGCCTATCGCTGGCTGGACGTGGTCCCGCGTCCGACCGCAACCGGATGGCTTGCCAGTCAGCGAGGCGGACGCGGCGCGATCAGCGTCGCGGCTCGAAGGCATCGAAGGAGGATCCACGTGGCGAACGATCCACTGCTGGCGCGTATCGACCAGCTCAGCAGCGCGTTCAACGCCGGGCACATCGACCGCCGGCAGTTCCTCAAGGGCCTGGTCGGCCTGGGGCTGACCCTGCCGGCAATCGGCGTCATCGTCGCCGCCTGCAGCGCCGCCGCGACGGCTTCGCCCGCGACCGCGGTTCC
>CAZGUS010000035.1:0-14993 GCA_964529245.1 uncultured Anaerolineaceae bacterium | reverse complement strand
GCCAAGGACGCCGACGGCTACTGGTGCTGCAACTACTGGGGCGCCCAGGCCTTCGTCGTCAACACCGACGCCGTCAAGATCCCGATCAACGACTGGAAGGATCTGCTCGATCCGTCGCTCAAGGGCGCGGTCGGCATCGACGGCGATCCGACCAAGGCAAACGACTCGTTCTTTGCCGTGTGGTCCGCGGCGATCGCCAACGGCGGCGGCGTCGACAACATCCAGCCCGGCATCGACTTCTTCAACCAGCTCCAGGCCTCGGGCAACCTCACGGCCGCGCGCGCCAGCGACGCCAACATCATCGCCGGCGAGGTCAAGATCGCCATCAAGTGGGACTACCTGGGCCTGGCGGTTCGGGACAAGGCCGCGGGCGCGCCGAACATCAGCGTCACCATCCCCACGTCGGGCTCGCTCGCGAGCCCCTACGCCGACATCATCGCGGCCAAGGCGCCTCACCCGAACGCCGCCAAGCTGTGGCAGGAACTGGTCTACAGCGATGCCGCCCAGCTCCTGTTCCTGAAGGGCTATGCGCACCCGATCCGGTTCGACGTGTTGAACGCGGCCGGGAAGATCCCGGCCGACCTGGCCGCCAAGCTTCCTTCGGCCGACCTGTACAAGAAGGTCACGCTGGTGACGGACATCACGAAGATCACGGCCGCCCAGACGACCCTCGGGACCGGCTGGAAGATCGTGGTCAACCAGTAGCCGGCGCACTCTCGGAGACGAGCGTGAGCTCAAACACTGCCGGGGGGAACCCCTCCTCCGGCCCGCCCGCCGCGGCCCGAATCCGCGGCGGGCGGGCCGCTCTCGCCCTCCTGCCATTCACGGTCCTGATCGCGCTGTTCCTGATCCTGCCGACCCTGTCGTTGATCTGGGGCAGCTTCCACGACAGCAAGACCGGCGCCATCACGCTGTCGAACTACTCCTACCTGGGCCACCCGCTCGATCTCGTGCCGTTCGCCAACTCCCTCGAACTCTCGCTGGCGTCGACGCTGCTCGGCGGCTTCGTCGGCCTGGCGATCGCCCAGGCGATCGTCTCGTCCCGCCGGACCATCGTCCAGGAGATCGCGACAACCTTCAGCAGCGTCGCCGCGAACTTCGCGGGCGTGCCGCTGGCCTTCGCCTTCATCGCGACCCTCGGCCTCAACGGCCTGCTCACGCGGCAGCTGCTCAACGCCGGCATCGATCTATACGGTGGCGGCTTCAAGCTCTACTCGATCCTGGGCCTGACCGTCGTTTACGCCTACTGGGAGATCCCCCTCATGGTGCTCGTGATGCTGCCGCCGCTGCAGGCGATGCGGCCGGCGTGGCGCGAGGCGGCGGAGATCCTGGGCGCCAGCCGCTGGCAGTACCTGCGCTCCGTGGCGATCCCGATCCTGATGTCGCCCTTCGTTTCCTCGCTGCTGCTTCTCTACGCCAACGCCTTTGGGGCCTACGCGACGGCCTACGGGCTCACGACCGGGTTCGTGTCGCTCGTGCCGATCCAGATCTCGAATCTGATCAGCGGCGACATAACTTTCGACCCCGGACAGGCGGACGCGCTGGCGATCGGCCTGGCCGCGATCATGGCCGTGTGCATCGGCGGCCGGGCGGTCCTCGAGCGGCGCTCGGCCCGCTGGCTGGCGCGGTGAGGAGGACGGCATGAGCAACCCGTCGATCACCGGCGAAGCCACCGAAGGGGCGATCGCCATCCTCCCCGGAGTCCACGCCAGGGACAATGCGGCGCGGCGAACGGGACGCGCCCGCCGGACCCCAGTCTGGGCGACGGTCGTGCTGGTCGTCGCGGCCGTCTACTTCCTTCTACCGCTCTACGCGACGGCCGTCTTCGGCTTCTCCACAGGCAAGCATTTCACGCTGCAGCCGCTGTTCGACGGGCTGGCCGACGAAGGCTTCCATTCGTCGCTGTATCTGAGCGTCCTGTATTCGGTCGTGACGACCGTCCTGGCACTCGCGGTCGTCGCCCCGACGGCCTACCTCGTAGAGCTTCGATTTCCGCGGCTGCGGGCGACGGTCGAGTTCCTCACGATTCTGCCGTTCGTCATCCCGCCCATCATCATGGCCGTGGGCCTCTCGGTCGTGTACGGCATCAACTCGCCGGTGAATCTCATCGCCTCCGACTGGGCTCCGGTCCTGCTCATCGGCGGCTACTTCGTGCTGACGCTGCCGTTCACCTTCCGCGCCATCGACAACGCCCTGCGCGCGGTTGACGTCCGGATGCTCAGTGAAGCCGCGGCAAGCCTCGGCGCCAGCCCGACCCGCACCTTCCTGCGGGTGATCGTGCCTTCGATCTCGCTCGGCCTGGTCTCCGCGGCGCTCCTTGCCTTCACCACCGCCATGGGGGAGTTCACGCTCGCCTCGTTGCTGGGATATGCCACGTTCCCCGTCTACCTGCTCAACATCAACGGCTATCAGCCGCGAGAGGGGGAGGCGCTGGTCCTGGTCAGCTTCTTCATCACCTGGGCGGGTGTCATAGCGCTGGCGGCCATCGCCCGCAGGACGCCCGGCACCCAGATCGTCCGCGGGGGCCCAATGTAGCTCGGTTGAGGTCACGATTCGCCATGTCTCGTCTGCAATTGGATAACGTGTTCAAGCAGTTCGGCGACCAGGTCGCCGTCCGCGATTTCAGCCTCTCGGTCGAGGATGGGGAGCTGGTCTCGTTTCTCGGTCCCTCGGGCTGCGGCAAGACGACGACGCTCCGGATGACGGCCGGCTTCGAATCGCCCGACAGCGGCTCGGTCGTCGTCGACGGCATCGACGTGACGGATCTCCCGCCAAACCGGCGCGGCATGGGCATGGTCTTCCAGGGCTACGCGCTCTTCCCCAACATGACCGCCGCCGAGAACGTCGACTTCGGTCTGGCGGTGCGCAAGCGGCCGGCCGCCGAGCGCCGGGCGCGTGTCGCGGAGCTGCTCGACCTGTTCGGGCTGGCACACGTGGCCGGGAGCTACCCGCACCAGATGTCCGGCGGCCAGCAGCAGCGCGTCGCCCTGGCCCGCGCCGTCGCCATCCAGCCCGGCGTGCTGCTCCTCGACGAGCCGCTGAGCGCCGTGGACGCCAAAGTGCGCGAAGAGCTGCGCACCGAGATCCGGCGCATGCAGGTCCAGCTGCACATCACCACGATCCTTGTCACCCACGATCAGTCGGAGGCGCTCTCGATCAGCGACCGCGTGGTCGTGATGAACCGCGGCGCGATCGAGGAAGTGGGCACGCCCACCCAGATCTACGCCGAGCCGCGGTCGGCGTTTACGGCCGGGTTCATCGGAGCGATGAACGAGATCCCGGTTCGCGTGATTTCGTCCAGCGGTGGGGTCGTCGAGCGCGGCGGCAAGCGGGTCACGGCTCCGGTGGCGGCCGAGCTCGCGGACGGCGAGCTTGGGCTCCTTCTCGTTCGCCCCGAGTCGCTCGAGCCGCTCGGCCCCTCGAGCGCGTCGCTCAACGGCGATCTGACGCTGACCGGACGCGTCGAGGTGCAGACCTTTCTCGGGGCGACGACCCGTCTTCTCCTGCGCGAAGTCCCGGCCGCCGGCGACCGGTCCGCGCCGCCGTCGACCCGGTTGCTCGCGGTCGACGTTCCGAGCGCCAGCGCCGGCCAATGGCCGGCCGGCAGCGAGATGGCGGTCCGGATCCCGGTCAAGGCCAGCCGCGTCATCGCCGGTCAATCGGCCGCGGCCAGGCCGCCGACGCCGGCGAAGCTGGACGCCTGAGACTCACACGGAGAGGAGCCAAGTGAACCGACTACCGTTCGCGCAGCCCGGCCGTTTCTGGCGAGGCAACCTGCACACCCACTCGACACGCTCCGACGGTCACCTCGAGCCCGCCGAGACGGTGGCGTGGTACCGCGACAACGGCTACGACTTCGTCGCCCTGACCGACCATTTCGTCCAGCGCTTCGGCTGCCGGATCAGCGACACCAGAGCGATGCGGACCGACGGCTTCACGACGCTGATAGGGGCGGAGCTGCACGCTCCTCGCACGCAGGTCGGCAACCTCTGGCACATCATCGCCGCCGGCCTCCCGCTCGACTTCGCCCCGCCCGCACCCGGCGAGACGGGCCCTCAGCTGGCAGCCCGCGCGGAAGCCAACGGCGCATTCGTGATCGTGGCGCACCCGGCGTATTACGGCCTGACAGTGGCCGACGTGGAAAGCTTGGGATCGGCGCACGCGCTGGAGGTATTCAACGGCGCATCCGAGCTCGCCTACCAGATGGGCGACAGCAGCCACATATTGGATGTCCTCATGTCGCGAGGGCGGCGCATAGACGCGTGCGCCACCGACGACGCCCATTTCGAGTACCCCGACTATCCGGACCACGGTCTGGGTTGGGTGGAAGTGCGGGCCGAGGAGAACGACCCGGACGCCCTGACGGCGGCGCTTCGAGCGGGGCACTTCTACGCCAGCGAGGGGCCGAAGCTGCTCGACGTCGCGATAGACGGAGAGGACGTGGTCATCGCCAGTTCGCCGGTGATGAAGGTCATCGTCTCCGGCGGCGGCGAACGATATGAGTGCCGCTACGGGATCGATCTGACGGAGGCCCGCGTCCCGCTCGCGATGTTCCACAACGGCAGCTTCGAGGTCGATCCGCGCCTCGGCAGCTATTTCCGCATCACGGTCGTGGACGCCCACGGAAGACGTGCCTGGACCAACCCGATCTGGCTGAGCTGAGGTCTTCGGCGCCGGTCCTCGGTCCTGGAGGTAGTGAGATGGACGTACCGGCTCTCGATCGAGTCTCTACTCCTGCGAAGGCCTCCCGCGGACGCGAGCGCGGCGCGGAGGTTTCGGCCGACCCGGCGAGCGATTGGATAGACCCCGAAGGCGGGGATTGGATCGCCGCCATCTACCGCGAGCCGGCCGCTGGCTCACCGCCCCCGAACGGCGAGCAACCCGCCTGCGAAGTCGACCACTGGTTCGGATAGCGGGCGGCGCGGCCGAGACGACTCAGGTCCCGATGCTCGGTGTCAGGGCTTGAACAGCTCGGCGGAGGAATAGGCCTTCTGGTAGTCGGTGATACCGCCCGCGATCAGGACGGTGCCGTCGGGCAGGGCTGTCGCGGTTAGGTCGTCTCGAGCCTGGACCATCTTGGAGCTGAGCAGGTGAAAATCGCTGGCCGGGTCGTACACGCCCGCAGAGTCGGCTGTGTGACCCTCCCCGGAGCGGGGCGGGTCCGCGATCCACCCGCCCGCGAACAACACCCGGCCGTCGCGCAGGAGCGCTGCGGCTGTAGGAGTCCAGCCCGCGGGGGCAGCGATCGACCCAGATTGCATGAACGATCCTGTCGCGGGATCGTAGGTGATCAGGTAGTTCACCACAGAGGCAGAGTCGAAGACTTGCAGTAGAACGCGGCCGTCCTTGAGCATAGTGGCCGTGTCCACACCGAAGTTGGTCACGACCGGACCGGACGGAACTGGGACAGTGATCGAGCTCGATTGGCCGCTACCCGGATCGAATAGCTCGGCTGCCAGACCTGGTAACCAGTGCGGGCCGTCGCCCACGACCAGCACTTTGCCGTTGGGCAAGAGCAGCGCCAGTACGTCCTGGTATTGGTTCAACAACGAGCCTGCCCGCGTGAACTTGCCGGTCGTGGGGTCGTACACCTCGACCAGAAGGCTGCCGCCGCTAAGGACCAGGACGCGGCCGTCCGGCAGGAGCACCGCAGTGGCACTGACACGCGCTTCTGACATCGAGCCCGTGGGCGTGAACTTGCCGGTCGTCGGATCGTATAGCTCGGCCGACTTGAGAGAATCGGGCTCGTGGCAGGTTGCGAGGTTGCGGCAGCCGTCGCCGCCGACGATCAGGACGCGCCCGTCCGCCAGAAGCGTTGCCGCGGCATTCGAGCGAGCCGTTGCCATCGGGCCTGTCCGCGTGAACTTGTGAGTGGAGGGGTCGTAGAGTTCCGCGGAGGCAAGGACCTGGGAAACCGGAACCACGCTGCCTCCGGCGATCAGGACTTTGCCGTCCGGCAGGAGCGTGGCCGTGGCATCCATGCGAGGCTGGGTCATGCTGCCGGTGGCGACGAAGGTGCCGGTCGGGCTGAGGGTCGGGACGAGAGTATGTGCCGGTGTGGGCGAAATTGCGGGCGTTGTAGTTGGGGCCAACGCCGGGCTCGGGCTGGCTGTCAGGCGGCTCGGCGACGGTGAGGCCGGACTCCTGCCGCAGCCGACGAGGGCCAAGATCAGAGCCAACGCGGCGAATGCCCGCCCAATCGAGCTGCGGACCCCATCAACCCCAGGACTGGCTCTCACTGTCCGTCTCCCTGTGTCATCCGAACGATTTCAGGATGACGCATCGAAGGACCGCTTGCGACGCGACGCCCGGCCTCCGTTTGATCCGCCCGGAGTTCGGCTCCGTACTCCCAACATGGAGTAGCCATGAGGGAGGATGCAGATGGCGCATCTGCGGGGATTCGGGGCGGTCGTGTGGGCGCTCTCGTTGGCACGAGATCCGTATTGTGAGCCGCTCGGCCACGCTCACCGCACGCCGTCACCGGCTGCCGCATCATGCCTGGGCATTTCATGCGGGAGAAACTGAGATGGCAAAGATCACGCCGAATCTGTGGTTCGACGGCAACGCGGAGGAGGCGGCCGGCTTCTACGCGTCGTTGCTGCCCGACAGCCGGGTCGACAACGTATGGCGCTCTCCGGCGAACAATCCGAGCACGCCGGCTGGAGCGGTCCTCATGGTCGCCTTCACGCTCGCCGGTCAGCCTTTCACGGGTATCAACGGTGGTCCCCAGTTCCCGTTCACCGAGGCGATCTCGTTCGTCATCGATTGCGAGGACCAGGCCGAGGTCGACCGCCTCTGGAACTCGTTGACCGAGGGCGGCGGATCGCCGGGCCAGTGCGGCTGGCTCAAGGATCGCTTCGGGGTGTCGTGGCAGATCATCCCGCGCCAGCTGGGCGAGATCATGAGCGATCCGGACCGGGAGCGGGCCGGCCGGGCCATGGAGGCGATGCTGCGAATGACCAAGATCGACGTCGCCGCACTCCGCCGTGCTTTCGAGGGCGAACCGATCTCCTGAGCGACTCGGGGCCTGCTGGACCGAGCGGCGTAGGGACTCGGCGCCATCCCTCGGTTCGGTGACCGCGACGGCCAGCTTGCTATCTCGGCGTCGAGTCCGGTCAGGCCCACCATTTCCCGCTTCCCGTTCGGCCGCGGCCGCCACGGGCGTCGGCGTCGGTTCTGCCGGCTGAGTTGAGTTCACCGCCTAGGCGGTAGACACGACTGGGGCAGAACCTTCAACCGAGCGAGGCCCGGCTTGGGCGCTGGCTCAGGGTCGCTCGCCGAGGGCCAGGCGGATCTCGATGTCGTCGAGGATGGGCGGCAGTTCGGCTATCGATTCGACCAGGTAGTCGGCGCCCCTGGCGCGCAGGATGTCTCCCGCGTCGTGGATCAGCCGGGCTCGTTCGGGCGCCGGCAGAGACGCGAGCTCGGCCGCCGTGAGGCCGACGTAGGTGCCGGTGCGCGTCACGCCCACGGTCCAGGCTCCGGCGTTGACGCCCTCGTCGATGTCCGCCTTCGTGTCGCCGACCTTGACGACGGCCCACGGCGGGAAGACGCGCAGCTCCTCCATCGCCCGAAAAAGCATCCAGGGCTCGGGCCGGCCGGCCGGTACCTCGTCCGCGCAGACGACCGCGTCGGGCACGTAGCCCCGGCGCGCAGCCTCGCGGGCGGCGATGTCGCCGACGCTGCGCGGGTAGCCCGTGGTCGAGCCTATCCGGTAGCCGCGGGCTCGAATCTCCGTCATCACTTCCACGGTTCCCGCGATCAGGTCGCAGAAGGCGGGCAGGACGGCCTCCTGGATCGGGACCAGGGCGCGGTAGATGGCCTGGACGTCGTCCTCGCCGCACGGCGCGCCGTGAACCCTCTGCCACTCCGCTGCCACCGGCGGGTCGGCCGCGATGGCTCTGATGTGGTCGAGCTTGTAGATGCCCATCGGCCCGCGCGCCTGGCCCATGGTGATAGAAACGCCGAACCGTCCGAAGGCCTGGACGAAGGCGCCGACCGGCGCCAGCGAGCCGTGATCCTGCGTCGTGCCGGCCCAATCGAGGACGACGGCGCGCAGGCGCCGGGACGTCTGCGGAGGCTCGGTAACGGTCATCGGCCGGCCGCCGCGCGGCGTCGACCGTCGCCGCGGCTCGCGCCCGGAGACGCCGGAGCTGCCGGAGTTGCCGACACCGCCGCCATCGTCTGGGCCGCGCGAGTCGCCTCGGCGGTGAGCCGTGCCGCGGCGTTCACGAGCCTCGCTTCGGCCAGCCCGCGCCCGAGCGACTCGATGAACCCACCCAGCACCTCCAGCTCGAGGGCACCGAGAGTACACACCCGGAACGTCGTCGCGGCCGCCTGCCCGAGACCGGCGTACACGATGTATCCGTCGCGCTTCACGGCGTCGTGGAGGCGTTCGTAGTCGACGCCTTCGGGCAGTCTCAGGCTTCGCACGGACGACGAGCGGTTCTCGGGCGCGACGGTTGGTTCGAGGCCCAGCCGCTCGAACGCGAAGTCGAGGTAGGCGACCCGCTCCCGGTACTCGGCACGGCGGTGGTCGACACCTTCGTCCAGGAGCTCGTCGAGCGCGGCCTCCAGCCCGTAGACGGCCGGCACCGCGGGCGTGAACGGCACGCTGGACCTGCGCTGGGCTTCGAGGTAGCCGGGAACGTCGAGGTAGAGGGAACGCCGCGGAGCCACATACGCCCGCGCCGTGCCCGCCGGCGAGAGCAGCACGAACGCCGCCCCGGGCAATCCATGGAGGCACTTGTTCGAGGTGCACGCGACGAAGTCGATTCCGCTGCCGGCCAGCCTCAGCTCTTCCGCGCCCAGCGAGCTGATGGCATCCACTGCCACCCGAACGTCGCGCGCCGCCGCAAGGGCCGCTATCTCGTGCACGGGGTTGAGCAGGCCGGTCGTGGTCTCGTGGTGAACGACCGCGACGGCGTCGATCGCGGGATCGGCGGCCAGGGCAGCGTCCACCGCCGCAGGGTCGATCGGCTTCGTATCGGCCGCCCGCACCGAGACGACCTCGATTCCCAGCCGCTCCGCAATGGTCGCCAGGCGGTCGCCGTAGACGCCGTTGCGGCAGACGAGCAGGCGGCGACCAGGTCGAACCGAGGCCCCGACCATGGCTTCCATGGCGGCCGTGCCGGATCCGGCGATAAGGGCCAGGCTCCAGTCGGGCTCGACGCCGGCCACCCGAAAGAGCTTGGTCTTGACGCGCTCGAAGATCTCGGAGTACTCGGGCTCGCGGTGGCACAGGTCGGGACCGGAAACCGCGCGATGGACCCGGTCGCTGACCACGGTCGGGCCCGGATTGAGCAGCACTCGCTCGCGGTGGCGCCGCTCGGCGCCGTAGACGGAAGCGTCGAGGTCGGCGAACTCACCCGGCTCGACGATCCGGTCGGGCTGGCCCTTGAGCAGCAGGCGGCGGTTCCCGGAACCGCTGGTTGCGAGGCCGATGACGGCCCCGGCGCCGGCGCAGCGGCCGGCTTCGAGCGCGTCGCGCGAGCCGCCCAGCAGGCCGAGCCGTCGAACGTCTGGCACGTCGGCGGCGGCGAGAGCAACGAGAAGGCCGTACGGGGCGGGCGGCATCGGACCGCGCACGACGACGTCCGCCAGCCTCCGCTCGACCGGAGTGGGGGAGACGTCGTCCGGCAGGACCAGGACCACGACCGCGCCGTCCTTGCGGACCCGTTCCAACTCGTCGGCAAGAGCCGCCTGGGCGACGGGCGGGAGGTCGCCGGCGAAGAGCGTCCAGACCGCGATGGCCCGGTCCTCCGCCCAGGATCGAACGGTTGCGACCGTGTCGGCGTATGGCATCGCGGCAATGACCTCGCTCGGCGTTCGCGGCCGCGCAGGGAAACGCCGCCGCTTGTGGGGACAGCGTGCCGGGACAGCATTAACGCGTGGCGAACGGTCAGTTAACTGCCGTGGGAGGGGCGCCACCGTGGTTTCGACGGCAGGTCCCGGGCGCGGCGACCGGTCGGCCCGGGCTCGCCGCCGCCGCGTTCGCCGCCGATGAGCTAACCTCGCGGTGGTTCGGACACTCGAGCGAGGTATCGCGCCATATGAGTCGTACCCGATCGTCGGGCCTGCCGGCGCTGGCCTTCGCCGTCCTGGTTGCGATCGCAGCCTGTTCGAGCGCGGCCGGCCCGTCGCCGAGCGCCGGCGCATCGGCGAGCGCGCTCGCGGACCCGGCGACGCCCACGCCGCAGCCCTCGCCGACGGCCTTCCCGACCTTCACGCCGTGGCCGACCACGGCATCGTCTACGCCCGGACCCAGCGCCAAGCCCGTCAGCGGCACGTGGGTCTACGACGTGTACGACGCCCGGGCGGTCCGCTGGCAGAACCCCGACATGACCGCGTGCACGGCCGCATCGGCTCTGATGATGCTCAACATGGCGACCTACTGGCAGAACTACGCGCCGGCGAGCGGTGCCGTGCCGGCGGCGTCGAAGCCGAACACCTGGACGCCCGACGTCAGCTACGCGCGCCAGGAATCGATCCTGGCGTATCAGCGCAAGACCGGCACGATGCTGCTCTCCTGGCCCGGCGCCGACGCTCACGGCTGGCGCGATTCGCTCAACTACGACGGCTGGGGGAGCATCAAAGCTGGCGTGTACACGGACCAGTCGTTCACCTCGTTCGACGCGGCGGCCAAAGCGACCGTCATGGCCATCGCGCTGTATCGGAAGCCGGTGGGCATCCTCGGCTGGGCCGGCAACCACGCCCAGATCGTGACCGGCTATCGGGTCAAGGGCGGCGATCCGCGGACCGGTGCGACGAACTTCACGATCGTCGGCGTCTACGTGACCGATCCGCTGAAGGGCGACGGCTTCCGCGACCGCTACTTCACCATCGCGACGTGGAAGTCGGGCGCGAAGACGATCAAGTTCACGCCCTACACGATGACGAACTCGCCGTACGTCGACTCGATCGACGGCCACCAGGGCAACGCCGAATGGGACGGCAAGTGGGTCACCGTCGCGCCGGTGAAGTGAGCCCGGCCGTCCCTTCGGTCGCGCGAGAGAACGTCAGGGGTTGAGGTCTTCGACCTCGCCGGTCGCCAGGAAGACCACGTCCTCGGCGATGTTAGTGACCCGATCGCCGATCCGCTCGAGGTAGTGCGCGGCGAAGAGGATCCTGGTCCCGGGGTCAACCTTGTCGGGATCGGTCCTCATTTCCTGGAGGACGTCGTCGAAGCACTGGTGGTAGAGGCCGTCGATCTCGTCGTCGCGCGCGGCGACCTCGCGGGCCCGCTTTTCGTCGATGTCGACCAGGGCCATGACGACGTCACGGACCTGGCGGGCGGCCAGCTCCGCCATGGGAGTCAGCTCGTCGTACGTGACCATGCTCACGACGCCGGCGAGCTTGCGGGCCTGCTTGGCGACCGAACCGGCGTGGTCGCCCATGCGCTCCAGCTCGTAGGTGACCCGGTCGAGCGCCAGCAGGAAGCGCAGGTCCCGCGCCACCGGCGCCTGGGTGGCGATGGTCATCGCGACGAGCGCCGAAACTCCTCGCTGGGCCTCGTTGATCCGTCCGTCCGATGTGATCACCACCTGGGCCAGTTCGGCGTCCCGGTTCACTATCGACTCGAGGGCGGCCAGGATCTGCTCCTCGACGTACGTGCCCATGCGCAGGACGCCGTCCTTGACGTCGCGCATCTCCGTGTCGAGGCTCTCGCGCATGTGCTGGGCGTTGGCCGCGGCGCGCGCTGCCTGCGAGACAACGTCCGCGGCCCGTCCGCCGCCGAGGGCGCCGGGATCGACCACCGGCACGGGCTTCTCGTGCGACTCCACGATCGACTCCTCGTTCTGCAGGGCGCTCATCCGAACCGACCCGAAATGTAGTCCTCGGTCAGGCTCTCGTTTGGCCGGGTGAATATGCGCCCGGTCGGCCCGACCTCGACCAGGTATCCGGCCCGGTCGTCGGCCATCGTGAAGAATGCGGTGACGTCGCTCACGCGCGCCGCCTGCTGCATGTTATGGGTCACGATGACGATCGTGTAGGCCTCGCGAAGCTCGCGCATCAACTCCTCGATGCGGAGGGTCGAGACAGGGTCGAGCGCCGACGCCGGTTCGTCCATCAGGATGACCTCCGGATCGGTCGCGAGGACGCGGGCTATGCACAGGCGCTGCTGCTGGCCGCCCGAAAGGGCCAGGCCCGACTTGCGACGCAGGTCGTCCTTGACCTCGTCCCAGAGGGCGGCGCGCTTGAGGCTCGTTTCGACCAGCTCGTCGAGCTTGCGCTTGTCGTGCTGGCCGCGGCGGCGCGGGCCGTAGGCGACGTTCTCGTAGATGGACATCGGGAACGGGTTGGGCCGCTGGAACACCATGCCGACGCGGCGCCGCAGCTCCACGACACTGACGTCGGGATCCATTACGTTCTCGCCGTCGAGGCAGACCTCGCCACGGACGACCGCACCGGGGATCAGGTCGTTCATGCGGTTGAAGCAGCGCAGGAAGGTGCTCTTGCCGCTGCCGGAGGGGCCGATAAGGGCCAGGATCGAACGATCCTGCACGGTCAGCGACACATCCCGGACCGCGACCTTGTCGCCGTACTGGATCGAGACGTGCTCGGTCGCGATCTTGACCTCGACCGCAGCGGTCGCGTCTTCGGTGGCGGCGACGCGGGCGGCGGTCACTTCGACGCGCCGCACCACGGGATCGGGGTAGGTGGCGGTTGTTGGCATCTCGTCTCCCGTTCTCATGCGGCGGTCAGCCGGCGGGTGAGGACGCGGCCGACGAGGCGCGCCCCGAGGTTGAAGAGAAGGACCATGGCGATGAGGATCGCGGCGGAGCCGTCGACGATCTGGTTCTTGAAGGCGCCGAGGCCTTCGGAGTTGAGCTTGTAGATGTAGACCGAGAGGGTCGTGGCCGGTCGGAAAGGACTCCACGGGGAGGCCGGGCTGGTCAGATCGAAGTTGGCGAAGTTGTAGTGCGGCGGCGTCCCGATGCCCGACGTGAACAGCAGCACGGCGGCCTCGCCGAAGACTCGCCCGGCGGTCAGGATCACGCCGGTGATGAGGCCCGGGATGGCCAGCGGCAGGACGACGTGGCGGATGGTCTGCCACTTGGTGGCCCCGAGGGCGAGGCTGGCGCTGCGCTCGTCCTGGGGCACGGCCCGCAGCGCCTGTTCGGAGAGGCGGGTCATGAGCGGCAGGTTGAAGAAGGTCAGGGCCAGCGCCCCGGCCAGGGCCGTGAAGCCCCAGTGGGCGTCGTCGACGAAGAGGATCAGCCCGAAGAGTCCGACGACGATGGACGGCACCGAGCTGATCGCCTCCTCGGCGAACCGGATGGCCGTCGTCACCGCGTTGTCGCCGGCGTACTCGGACATGTAGATGCCGCCCAGGACGCCGACGGGGACGGCGATCAGCATCGTCAGGACGAGCATGTAGATCGAGTTCCACAGCACCGGGAGGATGCCTCCCAGCGCGCTGCTGCTCGGGTCGCCGAGGATGAAGCCCGGCGACACGACGCCCCAGGCGGCCAGGGCGAAGTGGGCGATGATGCTCCCCAGAATCGCCAGGACCAGCACGCCGGTCCCCCACAGAACGGTGGTGGCGGCGCGGTCGGCCAGGATGCTGCCCCGGGAGCTCTTGCCCCGCAGGCTCTGCTTGGGTCCGCCGCTGCGCCCGAGCGTCTGGCTCGCCGGCGAGGTCATGACCCCATCCTCCGCTTGTTGATCACCCGGACCAGGACGACCGACGAGATCGAGATGACGAGCAGCAGCAGGCTCATCGTCCAGAGCGCGTCCTGCCACGGCTCGCCGAAGACCGTGTTGCCCATGTCGAGCGTGATCTGCGAGGTCAGGGTCGTCAGCGGCTGTGTGATCGCCGCCGGCATCGTGGGCGAGTTGCCGATGACCATCTGGACGGCCAGGGCTTCGCCGGCGGCTCGCGTCATGCCCAGCACGACGGCCGTAAGCACGCCGCTCAGGGCCGATGGGATCAGCAGATGGCGGATCGTCTGCCAGCGGGTCGTGCCCAGAGCCAGCGAGCCCGTCCGGATCTCCTGGGGGACGGCTCGGAACGCGTCGTAGGAAACGCTGGTGATGGTCGGCAGAACCATGATCGAGAGCACCAGCGAGCCGGCCAGCCAGGAGAAGCCGGTGAGGAAGCCCGGGGCGCTGAAGACCGTGCCCACGACCGGCAGCGAGATGACGATCTGGCCGCCGAAGCTCGAGGCCAGGAAGGGCACCAGCACGGTGAGCCCGAGCCAGCCCCAGACGACGCTTGGGATGCCGACGAATATCTCGAGTGAAGGCTGGACGATCGCCTTGGCCCAGTTCGGTGCGACCTCGGACAGAAACAGGGCCAGGCCCACCGACAGCGGGGTGGAGATCAAGAGGGCCACGCCCGTCACGCACACCGTGGCGGTGATGAACGGCAGGAAGCCGAACTCCGGCCCGCCGTCGGCCAGTGGATTCCACGTCGGCGAGACGATGGCGCCGAGCCCGACGCCATCCTTCACGAACAGCTGCACGCCCTGCCATGCGATGAAGCCCATCAGCAGGACCACGATTGCGACCATTGACACCGCGGCCAGGAAGACGACACGCCGGGGTATGTCCAGTCTCTGGCGAAAGCCCGGCGCGGCTCGCAATCCGGTCAGCCTCGTGGCGGTGGTCATCTGAGCCATCGGCGCTGCCTCGATCTCAGTCTCGGGAAAAGGGAAGACTCCGGGCCCCGATGCGAACTGCGGGGCCCGGAGCGGAGGAGAGGGTTGTCAGTGGACGACGGGGCCGTAAGAGTCCTTCGGGATGATCGTTCCCTGGACTTGCGGGCCCATCATGAAGTCGAGGAAGGCGGCGGTCAGCCCGGAAGCTGCGCCCTTGGTGTACAGGTTGCCGTCCGCCGCGAGCTTGTAGGTGCCACTGCCGACGTTGGCGATCGTCGCGTCGACGCCGTCGAGCTGGAGGCCGTTGAGCAGGGGCTTGTTGGCCGGGTCGTTGTAGTAGGAGAAGCCGATGACGCTGACGGCGCCGTTGGTCTTGGTGACCGCGGTCGT
>CAZGUS010000034.1:0-20497 GCA_964529245.1 uncultured Anaerolineaceae bacterium | reverse complement strand
CCGGTCCCCGTCCCGGGCCGATCTCGAGTCCGGTTTCGGCGCCCGCCCTCGGCGCGGACGGTGCCGCTGCGGCGACCGACGAGTACGCCGGCCCGCTTCCCGCCCGGCGCCCCAACTGCACGCTGGCCCAGATGCGCCGCTTCATCAAGAGCCGCCCGTACGTGCCGGTTCACGAGCTCCGGCGCCGCTTCGAGATCGAGGGCATCGAGGACGAAGTCAGCCCCGTGACCACCGAGCGCGGCACGATCTACGTCGGCCTCCCGCCCGAACAGGCCCGATTCCTGGGCGACCTGATCCGGTCCGGCGACGTCGGCTGCGAGATGCTCCTGGACCCCGAGAGTCCCGGTGTCATCGGCGTCTTCCCCATGAGGCCGATCGCCCGGCAGTAGCGGCCGTCGGAGGCTCTACTCCTTGCCGGCCTCCGATCGGTTGGCGATCGAGGTGCCTAGGGCTGGGTTGAGAAGGAACGCGACTCCGTTCTCGCCTCGTTCATTGCGGTGATCAGTTGACTCATCTCGTCGGCGCCTCGGCGGCATTTGTCTGCCTTCCACAACTGGAACGGGGTTGCGTTGTTCGACCTCCCGGTCATCCCGAAACGGAAGGACGTTTGTAGCCGAGGTCCCGTAAGGGCAACATACCGCATGAGAAAGCCCACATGGGCGGTGGCTCCGGTGAGTTCGCTGTAGTCATATGCGAGCGCCGGGCGGTGACGATCCGGGCGCTGCAAAAGGACTCGGCGGTCGGTCGCCACGATCGCCATGAGCCCCGGGATGATCACGAGAGCCCGCTCGCCGGGCTCCAGGATTGCCCTGAGACTCGCCGGCATGTCGGCGCGCAGGTCGCGAGCCAGAATTCCTGCCAAACCACCGGCCGCCGAAGCTTCACCCGCATAATGTCGCCCCACGCCGTGCTGTTCAGGGGCTTGTCCGATTGGGCCGCGCATAGCGAACCTCGGCTGTCTCCTTGCTGTCACCGTGACGCATCCACAATATGATGCGGCATGATGCGGCCGGAGGCGTGGTCTCTGCCAGCGCTCAACGACACGTCGCCGCAGTCCAGCCGGAGGCAGAGCCGAGCACAACTCCAAGCCAGTTGTCTATCTGCATCTCTGCGGCCCCATCACGAGTACGCTGCTCAGCCTGGCTAGGAAGCATCTGTCCCCGCACCTTCGCCCGTATAGTGTCGGCCCGAGTCCACTACCAGCCGATCTTCTCGATCGCCGGCGTGCATCTCAGTAGCTCCTCTCAAATCGGCTTCGCCTCAACTTGAGTATAGAAGCCGTAGAGCCCGCCCCGGCCCGATCCTAGATGCGCCGAGAGGCGACGGGACCGCCAAACCTACGGGCCGGTCTTGGGGAACGTTTCTCCCCATGCGACGGCGTCCTTTGCCTCGAAGACAGGCTAGCTTTGTTATCTCGGTCTCCACTCCGATCGCCCCGACCGCACTCGACAAATGCTGGCGCGTCTCGCGCGGACCCGCCCGCGCGTCCCGCGCGTCGCGCGCTCAGCCCAACTCGCCGCTCGGCTGTCGCAGCATGGCGAGCAGCGCGTCGTGGAGGTGGCCGTTGGATACCAGGATCGAGTCGCTGCCGACGAAGTCGGGGTTGCCGTCGGCCGTGGATGCCCGGCCTCCGGCCTCCTGGACGATGAGCCCGCCGGCAGCGATGTCCCACGGCTTCATGCCGAACTCCCAGTAGGCATCGAGTCGTCCGGCGCCGACCCAGGCGCCGTCGAGCGCGGCTGCGCCGGCCCGCCGGATCCCCTGGACCTGGAAGTGGATCTCCTCGAATTCCCTGAAGTTGTTTCGCTGCGCGTTCTTCAGGTCGTAGGTGAACCCCGTCGCCAGGAGCGCCTCCTGCAGCCTCGTTTCGGCCGAGATGCGAATCGGAGCGCCGTTGAGGGTCGCGCCCCGGCAGGCCTCGGCGGCGAACAACTCGTCGCGCATCGGGTCGAAGACGACGCCCACGATCGGGCGGTTGTCCAGCGCGAGGGCGATCGACACTGCGAATGTCGGCAGGCCGTGGGCGAAGTTGGTCGTGCCGTCGAGCGGGTCCACGAACCACCGGTAGCCGCCCGGCTTGCCGTCGCCGCCGCTGGCGCCGCTCTCCTCGGCCAGGACGGCATGGTCCGGAAAGCGGGCTCGCAGCGCGGCCAGGATCAACTCTTCCGAGCGGCGATCGAACTCGGTGACGAGATCCGTGGCGCCCTTGTGCTCGACGTGTGTCACGCGCCCGAAGCCGTCGCGCAGCAGCGCTCCGGCCTGACGAGCAATCTCCTGGACGAACGTCAGCGTGTCGCTCATGACCCGAAGTATGGGTTCGGCGGCGCGACGGCGTTCGAAGGCGCAGCCTTTCGGGCGGCCGGGCGCCGATCGCCTCGCCCGGCGCTTGCCTCGATCAGAACGGCGAGACGAAGATCCGGCCGATCGCTACGAGCGCCGCGACGATGCCGAAGAAGCCGCTGAACGCCAGCTGCGGGATCTCGTGGCGCCGGATATGGAACGAGGCGGCCAGCGCCATCAACAGCGCCAGCGCGACGGCGGCCACGGCGGTGAGCCACGGCAGGACCCCGGTCGCGGCCGGCAGGATCAACCCGACCGCGCCCAGGATCTCCAGGACGCCCAGCACTATCGCCTGGTCCCGCGTGAGCGCCCCGACCCAGGCCATTCGACGCCTGGCGTCGTCGTAGAGCACCGCCTGGTCGTAGCCGGCGCCGAAGAAGCACAGCGCGAGCAGGACCTGAACGATCCACAGGGCGACATTCACCGGATTCTCCTTGGGCGGACGTGACGGGTCGAAGGCTATCCATTCTGACGGCGCCAGGCAACGGCCGAGGTAGGGGCCGTGTAGCGCAACCACTGCGGCGTCCAGCGCAACGATCATACGGCGGGTGACCCGCGGGGCACAGCGCATCGGCTGCCGAACGCCCTCGAAGGGGGCGCAGCACGTGACTCCGGAGTCAGCCGCCGCGATCCGGGGCTGCTAGGCTGATGTCCCCACATGAAAGGCGAGGGGCATGGGCTGGAAGGCGCGCGACATCCCCGATCTCTCGGGCAAGACGGCGGTCGTGACCGGCGGCAACGGCGGCCTGGGGCTGGCCACGGTACGCCAGCTGGCCGCACACGGCGCCCACGTCGTCATCGGCGCCCGCAACCTCGACAAGGCTGAGGCGGCCCGGGCGGCCGTCGAGGGGACGGTCCCGGGTGCGTCCTTGGAGATCCGCAAGCTCGATCTGGCCTCGCTCGCCGCGATCGCCGAATTCGCCTCCGCCGTGAACGCCGCGCACCCGAAGCTCGACCTGCTCTTCAACAACGCCGGGCTGATGGCCGTGCCGGAAGGCAGGACGGCGGACGGGTTCGAGACCCAGTTCGGGACGAACTACCTGGGCCATTTCGCGCTGACGATGCAGCTTCTGCCCGCTCTTCTGGCGGCGCCGGCGGGGCGGGTCGTGGGCACCACGTCCATAGCCCGCTTCACGGCGGGCAAGTACGACCTCACGAACCCGCACATGCGCGGCTGCTACAAGCCCTGGTCCGCCTACGGCATGTCGAAGCGAGCCGTCCTCCAGTTCGCGCTCGAGCTAAACCGCCGGCTGGCGGGACGGAGCGTGACGGCCTATGCCGCCGACCCGGGTTTCTCGAGGACCGACCTTCAGTCCACCAGCGCCCGAGCCATGAGGGGCTCGCAGCAGCGGTTCTGGGTGGCCGCTTCCCCTCTGATCGCCCAGTCGGCTGCGAGCGGCGCGCTGTGCCAGCTCCGGGCCGGCACCGATCCGAATGCCGTCGGCGGCAGCCTCTACGCGCCACGCTGGTATTCCTTCGGCGCGCCCGTCGTGCGCAAAGTCGGGTCGAACATCGACCGGCCGGACCAGCTTGCCGCGCTGTGGGAGCTGTCCGAGCGCGAAACCGGGTTGACGCTCGAGGCGGCGCTGACTCGCTGACCCGCCATCTTCCGGCGACGACGGCTATGTCTTGTGCAGGACCTCGCCCGGGCTGGGCATGCCCGGGATGCACGTGACGAAGCGATTGCCGCCGTCCCTCTTGGCCAGATACATGGCGTAGTCGGCGGCCCTGACCAGCGTGTCTCCGTCCTGCCCGTTATCCGGGAAGAAGCTGCCGCCGATGCTGACGGTGGCCTTGACTCTCTGGCGCTGCAGGGCGAATGGCCTGGCCAGGGCGGCGAGAATCTTGTGGGCAACGGCGTCGACGTCTTCGACGTGGCGGACCGTTTCGAGGATGACCACGAACTCGTCGCCGCCGATGCGGGCCACCGTGTCGCTCTGGCGGACGCTCTCGCGAAGCCTCTGCGCGATGGCGCGGAGCAGCAGATCGCCGAACTCGTGGCCGTGCGAGTCGTTGAAGTCCTTGAAGCGGTCGATGTCCATGAAGAGTACGGCAAAGGCGGAGTCGGATCGCCTGGCGCGGGCCAGCAGCTGGGTCAGCCTGTCGGTCATGAGAAACCGGTTCGGCAGGTCGGTAAGCGTGTCGTGCGTGGCGAGATGCTGGAGGGCAGCCTCGGTCTGCTGCATCTCATTGATCTCTCGCGTGATGCCGACAAGGCCGATGACGGCGCCCGACTCATCGTGGAGCGGCAGCTTGGTCGTCAGCGTCCAGTTCGTGCGGCCGTTCTCGAGCTGACGGCTCTCGATCACGCCCACGATTGCCCTGTTCGTCTCCATGATCCGTTCGTCGTCGCGGCGGGTCTCCTGCCCGAAGGTCTCGCCGAAGAGGTCGACGTCCGTCTTGCCGACGAGCTCGGCCGGGTCCGAGAAGCCTAGGTCCTGGGCCATCTTCAGACTCACGCGCAGCAGACGGCACTCCCGATCCTTGAAATAGATGCTGTCCGCCGTCGTTTCCATGAGGGCGTGGAACAGGAACACATCACTCGGGGACTGTCGGGTCGACACGCTTTGCCTGGCCTCTCGGTGGCGAGCTTCACGTGGTGCTGTTGTCGGCGGTCGCGCCCCGAGAGTCAACAGCCCTTTCGGGTCCCCCGGAAGTCATCATTACGTCGATGAATTGGATTGCCTTCGCACTCGGCCCCGCTCTGGTCGCGCTCGTCTTGTGGGACCTTTTCGAATCGATCGTGGTGCCGCGCCCGACGCCCGGCCGATTGCGGATCGGACGATACGTCATGCGCAATTCCTGGATCGTCGTGCGGGCGATCGGGCGCCGCGGCGACGCCGGGACTCGGGACCGCATTCTCGGGCTGTTCGCGCCGGCCGTGACGCTCGTCCTGCTCGTGATCTGGCTGCTGGCCATGATCGCCGGCTACGGGCTGATCCTCTTCGCTCTGCGTGATGAGCTGCGCCCGAACCCCGGCGATCTGGGAACCGCGACGTACTTCGCCGCGAGCTCCGTCCTGACTCTGGGGTTTGGCGACTTCGTGGCTGTGGGGCCTGCGGCCCGGGCCGTTGTCGTGGCGGCGGCAGCCAGCGGGCTCGGGGTCGTGGCCCTGGTGGTGACGTTCCTGTTCTCGCTCTACGGCTCGTACCAGCGCCGCGAGATCCAGGTCGTGACCCTGCAGGCGGCCGCCGGCGCGCCTCCGTCGGCGGTGACTCTTCTCGAGACATACGCCGGGCTCGATCTCGCGGGCCGCCTGCCGGGCTTCTTCGCCGATTGGGAGCGATGGGCCGCCGAAGTCCTCGACACCCACGTGGCCTATCCCTTGCTGGGATTCTTTCGATCCAGCCACGACAACCTGTCATGGATCAGCGCGCTCGGCACCGTGCTCGACGCGGCGAGCCTGGTTCTGACCACGATCGCGGACGTCCCTCGCGGAGAGGCGGAGCTGTTCAAACGCGTCGGTTCCCACCTCGTGGAAGACATCACGAACCTCGGCTACCGGGGCGGAACGGTCGCGCGTCCGGATCCCGGGCCCAACGCGTCGGGACTCGACAGGGCCGCCTTCGACGGGGCGTATGCCAGGCTCGCCGGCGCAGGCTTCGGCCTCGTTCCCGAGGAGGAAGCCTGGCCCGCGTTCGAGACGGCTCGCGCCGCATATGCCGGCGGTCTCGAGGCAATGGCGGCCTACTGGGCCACGCCCACCAACTCGTGGCTGGATTCGGCCGGCGAGCTCCGATCGCCGGTGCACAGACCCGACGAGTCGGACGGCCGAGGCGATCCGGCGGCCTGACGGACGGTCGATCGGTCCGCCGTCAGGGCCTCGGCTCGATCCCTTCGATGGCCAGCAGCCGGCGCTTGATGGCCAGCGACGCGCGCCGGTCGGCGTAGTTCGAGCCGCCATAGCCGCCGATCGTGCCGTCGCCGGCGATGACGCGGTGGCACGGAATCAGGATCGGGACCGGGTTGCGCCCCATCGCCCCGCCGACGGCCTGCGCCGCGCCCGGCCGCCCGATTCGTCGAGCCAGCTCGCCGTACCCGACCGTCTCCCCGAATTGGAGCCGGGCCGCGCCCGTGAGCACGAGGCGGTCCCAGGCCGAGACCCGCAGGTCGATCGGCAGCTCGAAGTTCCGGCGCTCGCCGGCGAACCATTGGCCGACCTGCCGTGTGGCCTCGGCCAGCAACGCCCGCCATTGCGCGGGCACGTCGCCATCCTCGGCGGGGAGCACGGCGCCGTGGAGCCGCCGCGCCAGGCCGTCGACGAAGTCAGGCGTCTCGGATCCAAGGTCGACCGCAACTATGCCTGTGGCGGTGGCGGCCAGGTGGAGCAGGCCCCACGGCGCCGGGCAGGTGGTGAAGGCGGCGGCGGGTGCCGCTGATGGCGCTGGCATGTCGACAGTCTGACGGACCGGCGGTTCCCGAGGAAGGGGATCGTTGCCCGGCACTCCCGGGCGGCTTATACTCCCGGGGAGTATGCAAGCGATAGATCCATCCGCCGCCCAGCCCACACCCACCGCCGAGATCCAGCTGCCTATCGAGGGCATGAGCTGCGCCTCGTGCGTGAACCGGATAGAGCGCTACCTGCGCAAGACCCCCGGCGTCGCCGAGGCGAGCGTCAATCTCGCGACCGAGGTCGCGACCGTGCGCTACCGGCCGGAGATGGCCGGGCTCGACGAGATCGCCCGCGCCATCGAATCCGCCGGCTACGAGATTCGCCACCTGCCGGAGCCCAGGGCGGGCGCGGCCCGCGCCAGTCTGCTCGAAGAGGCGGACGCCGAAGCCGCCGCCAGAGCGCACGAGCAACGAGTCCTCGGGCTCACAGCCGCCGCCTCGCTGGTAGTCGCGACTGCGGCGATGCTGGTGATGTACCTGCCCAATGCGCCCTGGACGATGGAGCAAGCCGCGTGGCTGCTCATCGGCCCCGCAACGGCCGTCCAGTTCCTGGCCGGCCGCCGCTTCTACCGCGCCGCGATCCGCGCCGCCATCCACGGGTCCACGAGCATGGATACGCTCGTGGTCGTCGGGACCAGCGCGGCGTGGGCTTTCAGCGTGCTGGTGACCGTGGCGCCGGGGCTGCTCCGCTCCGCCGGCATCGAGCCGCAGACTTACTTCGACAGTTCGACCGCGATCATCGGGCTCATCCTGACCGGTCGCTGGCTGGAGGCGCGGGCCAAGGGCCAGACGGTCGGCGCGGTCAAGGCGCTGATCGGGCTGCAGGCCAGGTCGGCTCGAATCGTTCGGGCGGGCGCCGAGGTAGACGTTCCTCTCGAAGAGGTTCGCGTCGGCGACCTGATCCGCGTCCGACCCGGCGAACGCGTGCCCGTCGATGGCAGGGTCGTCGACGGCGCGTCGGCGGTCGACGAATCGATGCTCACCGGCGAACCGATCCCAGCCGAGAAGAGTGCCGGCGCCGAGGTCATCGGCGGCACGATCAACGGCCACGGCACGTTCCTGTTCCGCGCCACCCGGGTCGGCCGCGACACCGCCCTGGCCCAGATCGTGGAGCTCGTCCGCCGCGCTCAAGGTTCGAAGGCGCACATCCAGCGGCTGGCGGATCGCATCGCCGCCGTGTTCGTGCCGGTCGTCCTCGTCCTGGGCGCCGCCACCTTCGCGCTGTGGTTCGTCGCCGGGCCGGAGCCGCGCGCCACGCACGCGCTCGTGGCCTTCATCACCGTCGTTGTCATCGCCTGCCCGTGCGCGATGGGCCTTGCGACGCCGACCGCGATCATGGTCGGCACCGGCAACGGCGCCGAGGCGGGGATCCTGATACGAGGCGGCGAGGCGCTGGAACTGGCCGCCCGAATCGACGCCGTCATCTTCGACAAGACGGGTACGCTGACCCGCGGCCGGCCTTCGCTGGGAGCGGTCGTGGAGGCCCCGGGCTTCAGCGCCGACGAGGTGCTGGACCTGGCGGCCTCGGTGGAGCGGGGGAGCGAGCATCCGCTGGCGGCCGCAATCATCGCCGGCGCCGCCGAGCGCGAGCTGGGTCGGCGCCCGGTGGAGGAATTCGAGGCGGTCGCCGGGCGCGGCGTGCGCGGCCGGGTCGACGGTCGCGCCGTGCTCGTCGGCACTGCAGCGTTCCTTTCGGCCGAAGGCGTGGATCTCGGCGGGCTCGAAGCGGCTGACGGCCCATCGTCGGGCGCCTCTTACGTAGCGGTCGACGGTCGAGCGGCGGCCCTGCTGCCGACCGTCGACGAGATCAAGCCCGAAGCCGAACCGGCGGTGCGCGAGCTTTCGGCCGCCGGCATCGAAGTCTGGCTGGTCACCGGCGATCAGGCCGCGACCGCCCGGGCCGTCGCGGCGGCCGTCGGCATCGCGCCCGAGCGCGTCATGGCGGAAGTGCTTCCGGCCGGCAAGGCCGCCGCGGTCGAGTCGCTCCAGGCGCGCGGGCTGCGAGTGGCGATGGTCGGCGACGGCATCAACGACGCGCCCGCGCTGGCGCAGGCCGACGTCGGCATCGCCATCGGCACCGGGGCGGACGTGGCCCTGGAGGCGTCCGACGTGACTCTCGTCGGCGGCGACCCTCGGAGCGTCGCGGCCGCCATCCGCCTCTCGCGCCAGACCCTGCGAGTGATTCGGCAGAACCTGGCCTGGGCTTTCGGCTACAACATCGTCCTGATCCCGTTGGCCATGGGCGCGCTGTACCCGCTCGCCGGCATCACCCTGAACCCCGCCCTGGCCGCCGGGGCGATGGCCCTCTCGTCCGTGAGCGTGGTTACGAACTCGCTGAGACTGCGGCGCTCGACCCGGCACCGGACGAATCGCCCGGCCTCCAGCCCGGCGGCAGCGTAGGCCGCCGCCTAGCCCTCGACGTTCGGCAGCTCCATGCCGGGCCCATCGTCGGGGCGGGCCGCAAAGCCCAGGCGCTCGTAGAACTCGCGCTTTCCGCGGGCGCTGAACAGCTGCACCTGGAGCACGTCCGCTTCCCGGCAGCGGGCCACGAGCCGCTCGACGATCTGGGTACCGATGCCGCGGCCGCGCAGCTCCGGGAGCACGATCACATTCACGATAAGCGCATGCAGGACCCCGTCGGAGAGCACGAGGCCGGTTCCGGCTATCTCGCCTCCGCCGCGGCGGGCGCATATGGCGAACCAGGCGTGAGGAAGGCTCGCCGCAAGCCGATCGGCCGTGACGTCGGATGCTTCGCTCCAGCCGCTCGATCGAAAGAGGCGCTCGAACTCTTCGGCGGACGGCATCTCGGCCCGGTATTCGATGGCAAGGTCCGGCTGGCTCATGGGCGTCAAGTATGGCCCGCCGGCCGGCCAGCGGACCGGCGCGACGACCCTACCCGACCCACGGGCCGGCCAGCGCCAGCGCCAGCGCCACTACCGCACCCACTACCACGGCTCGCAGCCCGGACGAGTGGCCGAAGCCCAGCTCGGAGGTCAGCGGCCCGGCCACGATCGCGGCCGCCGCCACCGGGATCGCCAGAACCGCCGCGACGACACCGAGGGGCAGGCTCCGGGCCAGCCAGTGGACCGCGATCAGCTGGCGCGAAACGAACGAGAGCGCCATCAAGAGGTCCGCGGCAACAAGGAAACCGGACAGCGCGCCCAGGATCGCCTCGGTCCGCGTCGCGGCGAGGAAGATCGGCAGACCGACCGCCAGGACGCCGAGCGCCAGGAGTGCCGGGACCAGGATCAGCGAGCCGTCGATGCCCTGCGGCAATGCCACGCGCGGCGCGGGACGGCTCAGCTCAAAGGCGACCAGCGTTCCGCCCGACAGAAGCGCGCCGACGAATCCAACCTGGAATCCGCGACTCAGCCAGGCCGGTATTCGAGGACGCTCCACCTGGCCATCCTACACTTTCGCGCTTGCCGGAGGCCCGGCGGCGCCATCCCGATCTGCGGCGCGCGCCGGCCGCGCCCTAGATGTGGAAGCGGCGGAAGACCGCGACCGCGTTCTGGCCGCCGAACCCGAAGCCGTTGATGATCGCCGTGTCGACCTTCTTGACCCGCTTCACGTTGGGGACGTAGTCCAGGTCGCACTCCGGATCGGGGTTCTCCTGGTTGATCGTGGGCGGGATCACGCCTTCGCGGATGGCGCCGATGGCGGCCAGCCCGCTGACGGCTCCGGCGGCCCCGAGGAGGTGGCCGACCATCGACTTGGGCGAGCTGATCGCGACCTTGTACGCATAGTCTCCGAAGGCCGTCTTGATGGCGCGGGTCTCGGTCGCGTCGTTGAGCGGAGTGGAGGTGCCGTGGGCGACGATGTAGTCGACCTCGTCGGGCGCCACGTCCGAGCGGCGGAGGGCCTTGGTCATGGCGGTCGAGGCGCCGCGCCCGGACGGTTCCGGTGCGCTGATGTGGAACGCGTCGGCGGTGAGCGCGCCGCCCATGACCTCGCACTGGATCTTGGCCCCGCGGGCCAGGGCATGCTCGGCCGACTCGAGGACTACGATCGCCGCGCCCTCGCCGAAGACGAAGCCGTCGCGGTCCTTGTCGAACGGACGCGAGGCGTGGGTAGGGTCGTCGTTGCGGCTCGAGAGGGCGCCCATGTTGCCCAGCGCGGCGAACGCGATCGGCACCAGGTTCCCCTCGGATCCGCCGACGATCACGATGTCGCACTCGCCGGCCTCGATCAGCCGCTGGCCGTCGATGAAGGCGATGACGCTGCTGGCGCAGGCGGCCACCTGGCACATCACCGGACCGGTGATGCCGTACTTGATCGAGACCTGGCAGGCGGCCATCGAGCCCGAAAGCGCGGGAATGGCGAAGGGCGAAACCTGGCCGTTGCCCTTTTCGGCGAGAACCCTCGTGCCCTCGATGACCTGCTCGACGCCGCCGCCGCCGGTGTTCACGATCACGGCGACGCGATCGCGCTCTTCCTGCGTGTAGGCCGAGAAGTCGATGCCGGCGTCCTCGACCGCCTCGGTCGCGGCCGCCATGGCGAAGTGCACGAAGCGGCTCATCCGCCTGGCCATCTTGCGGTCCATGGTCAGGGACGGGTCAAAGTTCTTGACCTCGGCGGCAATGCGAACGTCCAGCCCGGAGGGATCCCAGCACCGGATCGTGTCCACGCCCGAGGTCCCGGAGATGAGGCTCTCCCAGTAGGTGCGGGCTGTGATACCGATCGGGGTGACGGCCCCGAGACCGGTTACGACGGCCCGGCGAGCGAGATCCTTATTGGGCACGACCATCTCCTAAGACCTGACGGCTGGCGGGTCCGCGTCCGAAGCTCGTGCGCTGCGGCTCGTCGAACCCCACGGATTGATACGGGACCCTCCGCCGCTTGGCGTTCGGGCGATCGCGGGCTCCCATGCCACGCGACCTGCTGACGAGATTGTACCGGCTGGGGCTCTTCGGAGGTGGGCCGCGAGCCCTATCCGGGTTCGCGCATCAGGTCGATGACGCGGCGCAGGAAGAGTCGAACGGCCGCCCTCTCGGTTTCCGACAGCGGCTCCAGAGCGTGCCAGACGGCCTCGCCGCGCCAGGCGTACGCTCGTTCGACCTCCTCGAGGGCGGCTTCATCGAGCCGGACGCGAACGACGCGTCGATCGGAGGGGTCGTGCTCGCGGACGATGAAATGCGCCGCCTCCAGCTCGTCGACGACCCGACTTGCCCAGCCGTAGGAAATGCCGAGGCCGGAGGACAGCTGGCCCACCGTCCGCTCGCCGTGCTGATAGACGTGGATGGCCGCCCGAACGGCGTGCGCGGACATCGGGGCCCGGGGCGGGTGCTCCGCCTCCGAGGCAGAAGCTGTGGCCTGGCCGGGCCCGCCGGCGTCGGCGGCTCGTCCCTCGCGCTGCTGGCGCGTGGCGTAGGTGGCATGGAGGAACTCGACCAGGAGCTTGCTGGTTTCGAGGGCCTCGTCCGGTATACGCGTCTTCGTCCGCTGACCTGTCGTCATCGCACTCTTGCCAACCACGTACCGACTATATCATAATCGGTCCACTAATCATTGCCTTAGACAAGGAATTACCGTGACGCCGAACCCTATCTCCGCGGCCGATCCGCGCCGGCGCTGGCTTGGCCTGGCCATGCTCAGCGTGGGCGTGGCCATGATCATCGTCGATGCGACGATCGTGAACGTCGCCGTTCCGTCCATCGCGCGCGACCTTGCGCTATCCGGTACGGGCACCCAATGGGTCAACACGATCTACGCCCTCGTCTTCGCCGCCTTTCTGGTGACCCTGGGTCGAATCGGAGATCGGATGGGCCGGCGCCGGACGTACGTGGCCGGCTTGATCCTGTTCCTGTTCGCCTCGGCGCTGGCAGGCTTCGCCCAGTCCGGCGAGGAGCTCATCGGGGCGCGCTTCCTCCAGGGGCTCGGTGGCGCGGCCATCCTGCCTGCCACCCAATCCATCCTGAATAGCAACTTCCGCGGCCGCGATCGGGCCATCGCGTTCGGCATCTGGGGTTCCGTCATCGGCGGCATGGCGGCGCTCGGCCCGCTCCTGGGCGGATGGCTGACGACGAACCTGTCGTGGCGATGGGCTTTCTACGTCAACATCCCCTGGGGCCTCCTCGCGATCTTCGGTACGCTGGCCTGGATCGACGAGTCGCGCGACGAGAACGCCCGGGCCGGCTTCGACCCGTTCGGCTTCCTGTTCATCACCGTGGGCCTGTCGTCCTTCGTATTCGCCCTGATCGAGGGCTACACGTACGGTTGGACGTCGCCTTCCCAACCCTTCGCGCTGTTCGGCTGGAGCTGGCCGCTGGCGTCGGTCTCGATCATTCCGTTCGCCCTCGCCCTGGGGCTGCTGTGCCTGGTCGGCTTCACCGTCGTGGAGATCAGGCGCGAGCGCGCCGGCAAGTTTTTCCTGTTCGACTTCGCCCTGTGGCGTTATCCCGCTTTCCGATACGGCAACCTGGCCGGCACCATCGTGTCTCTCGGCGAGTTCGGTCTGCTGTTCGTGCTGCCGCTCTTCCTCCAGGCGGTCCTCGGTATGTCCGCGTTCGAGGTCGGGCTGCTTCTCCTGGCGCTCGCAATCGGGGCGTTCTTGGCCGCGCCGATCGCCGCGGGGATTGCCCGCCGCTACGGCCCGCGCCGCGTCGTGACTCTGGGAATGGGCCTGGAGGCGATCGGCATCTTCCTCACCGCGACACTCATCTCCCACGACCTCAACGTCCTGCTCATGGTCCCGCCGCTCTTCGTGTACGGGCTCGGAGTGGGCTTCGCCACCGCCCAGCTGACGAGCGTGGTTCTGTCGGAGATCCCGGCGGAGGTCTCCGGCCTGGCTTCGGGCACGAACTCGATGATGCGCCAGGTCGGCTCGGCGCTCGGTATCGCCGTTCTCGGATCGGTGTTGTTCGTGTCCCTGGGGGTGGGGACCGCCAACAGGCTGGCCCAGGTACCCGGCCTCCCGCCGGTCGCCCAGACCGCGGTCCGCCAGGCCATCGAACAATCGGCGGGGCAGGCGCTCATCGGCCTGCGGAACGGGCAGGTCGACCCCGCCGTCGCATCCCAGCTCGGCCCGCAGGTCGATCCGCAGCAACTCGCGGTCCTGGGCAAGCAGGTCGCGACGCCGATCGAGTATGCGTTCGTCGACGCCGCTCACCTGGCGGGCTACGCAGCCACGGGTTTCGTCCTGCTGGGCCTGCTGTTCTCGCTGTTGCTTCCCAAGAACAAGCCGCAGACTTCGGTCGCCGAAGAGGCGGTCGCAGCGTCGGAACGGGCCGCGAAGCGAGCGGCGGCGGATGCGGCGGCTGCGCCGGCGGGCGCGGAAGTGAGCCGAGGAGTTCCGGGCGGCTAATCGCCGGTGTAGCGCTTGAAGATGACGGCCGCGTTGTGCCCGCCGAGCCCGATGTTGTTCGAGAGCGCATATCGCAGCGGCTTCTCGACGGTCTCAGTGGCGATGTTGATATTGCATTCCGGGTCGGGTTCGCGGTAGTTGAGCGTGCCGGGAATTGTCTGGTGGTATACCGATAGCACGGTCGCCACGCCTTCGAACGCCCCGGCGGCGCCCATCATGTGGCCCGTCATCGACTTGGTGGCCGAGATGAGGATGTCCGGCGTATGGCCGCCAAAGGCGGCCCAGATGGCATCGCTCTCGGCCTTGTCGCCGACCGGGGTCGAGGTGCCGTGGGGGTTGATCATGCCAATCTCGTCGGCCGGCACGCCCCAGCGCTCGAGCGCCATCTTCATGGCACGAGCCGAGCCCTCGCCGCCGTTGGCCGGTGCGATCATGTCGAAGCCGTCGGCGGCCGAGCCGTAGCCTACGACCTCCGCGTAGATCCTGGCGCCGCGAGCCCTGGCCAGCTCCAGATCCTCGAGGATGAGGGCGCCGCCGCCCTCGCCCAGGACGAAGCCGTCGCGGGTGCGATCGAACGGCCGGCAGACCGTCTCGATCGGCTGTCCCGGCAGGGGAGTGCCCAGGCCGCGCATGTTGGTGAACCCGATGTGGACCAGTTCCAGGAGGGGCGATTCCGCCGAACCGGCGATGACTGCCGTGCAGTCGCCCCGGCGGATCGCCTCGGCGGCCTCGCCGATAGCCGTCGTGCCGGTGGAGCAGGCGGAGACCGGGCAGAAGTTGTGGCCCCTGGCGCCGGTCTCGATGGCGATCGTGCCGGAGCTGGCGTCTACCAGGCCGTTGGCGATGAAGAATGGACTCACCGCGCGCGCACCGCGGGTGTGCCAGACCTCCTGGTTCGAAATGAACAGCGCCTGGCCGCCGCCGCCCGAGCCGTAGATCACGCCGACGTCGTAGCGGTTGTCGTCGTTGATCTCCAGTCCGGCGTCCGCCACGGCCATGCGCGCCGAGGCCACGGCGAAGTGGACCGTCGTCTCCGTCCGGCGCGCGTCCTTGAAGCCGAAGAACTGGGTTACGTCGAAGTCGTGGACCTCGCCACCGGCCTTGTGCTCGTACGGCGTGGTGTCGAAGTGGGTGATCTCGCCGATGCCGGACCGGCCGTTGACCAGGTTCGCCCAGACAGTGTCCAGATCGTTGCCGATCGGGCTGACGACCCCCATTCCGGTGACGACGACTCGTCGGCTGTAATCAGGCTTGCGCACGGGGGTCAGATCCTCCTGGAACTCGGATGCGCCGCTCCGGCGGCGGCACGGGGCATGGGTCGAGTGGGGTTCATGCGTCGAGGAACGGCACGGCGATGCCGCCGGGCGCGGACGCGTCGTCGGTGGCGAGCGCCGTGGCGTCGGGCGCGATGCGCTTGATCAGGCCGGTCAGGACCTTGCCGGGCCCGACTTCGATGAAGGTCGTCACGCCGTCCGCGGTCATCTGCTCGACGGCGGCGACCCAGTCGACGCCGCGGGTCAGGTGCTCGATCAGTTCCGCCCGAGCGGCGGCCGCCGTCGTGATCGGCCTGGCGTCGGCGTTGGCGAGGAGCGGCGTGGCCGGATCGGCGAAGGCGATCGGGGTCAGGACGCGGGCCATTCCCTCGGCCGCCTCCTTCATCAGGGGCGAGTGCGCCGCCACGGACACGGGCAGAAGGATCGCTCTGCGGGCGCCCAGGTCGCGCGCGCCCGCGACCGCGGCATCGACCGCCGCCCTGTCGCCCGAGATCACGACCTGGCCGGGGGCGTTGCGATTGGCCACCGTCAGGCTGCCGAGCGGCTCGCCCAGCGCGAGCAGCTCCGGAAGGCGCGCGTCGTCCAGGCCGATCAACGCCGCCATGGCTCCACTGCGGCCCTGGCCCGACGCCTGCATCTGGCGGCCGCGCTCTCGGACCAGCCGAACCGCGTCGGCCAGCGAAATGACGCCCGCGGCGACGAGGGCCGAGTACTGGCCCATCGAATGGCCGGCGAAGCAGGTTGGGGTCGGGGCGGCGATGCCGGCCGCGGCCCAGCGTTCGCGCAGGGCGGCGAGGAAGGCGATCGACGTGGCGACCAGTGCCGGCTGGGCGTTGATCGTGAGGTCGAGCTGCTCGGCCGGGCCTTCGAACGCCAGCCGGCTGATCGGCTCGCCGAGCGCCTCGTCGGCTTCGGCCATGACGGCCGCTGCGGCGGGGGACGCCGCCACGACGGCCTTGCCCATGCCCACGAACTGGGAACCCTGCCCCGGAAATACGAACGCGATCCGATCCATGAGGGTGTGGTTGATCTCCTCGGGCCGGCGAACGCGGTCCGACTGGCCGGCGCCGCTGATGCCGAACTGGTGCCCCGATGTGCCGCCGATGCGAGGGCGGAATGGTTGCCCAAGCGTACGACCGCCGACGACCACCGTGCGGAAATCGTGTGCAGGTTTGCAACTATCGGGCGGCGGGGCTACCCTGGGGTCGATGCCGCAGTTCCGTCCCAAGCTCACCGGTCTGGTCCAGCGCCCATCCGACGCCGCGTCCGGCGCTTCGTCGGGAGGCACCGTCGAGC
Source organism: uncultured Anaerolineaceae bacterium (assembly GCA_964529245.1). Classification (GTDB taxonomy): domain Bacteria; phylum Chloroflexota; class Limnocylindria; order Limnocylindrales; family CSP1-4; genus Fen-1039. The sequence continues at coordinate 3,892 of CAZGUS010000034.1, read as the reverse complement.
GGCGCGGCAGTCCGCCGCCTGTCGCTCCGGCGGACGACGCCCGCCCGCTCTCGGGGCCCGCAACCGCGGCCGTGGCGCCGGCCGAAGCGCCTGACGCGGCAACCGCAGCGGCTCCGCCCGCCCGACCGGCAGGTCAGCCCGCCGGGCAGTCCGAACCTGCGCTCCGGACCTCGCTGCGGCTGCTGCGTGGATCGTCGCGGCCGTTTCTGCACATGCCGTCGCTGTCGGTCCCGAGCCGCGCGGCCGTGGAATCGGCTGCGCGCGAGCTGCTCTCGGCGCCGGTCGAGGCCGCTCGGCTGCGGATGCAGAACCCGCGCGAGCTATCCGATCGAATCGCGATGGGGCGTGCGATCTGGCGCGACCTGGTGATCGGCTTCGCCGCCCAGCTGGGCGAGCTGAACCTGGGCTTCACGCAGCTGGCCGCGATGTATGCGCTGGCCGACAGCGGGACGATGACGGTGGCCGACCTCGCCGATTCGCTCAGCCGTTCGCCCTCGGCGGTGAGCCGGATGGTGGACACGCTGGTGGCGCGGCAGCTGATCGAGCGAGAGCAGGATTCGGAGGACCGCCGGCAGCGGACCCTGACCCTGACCGGTCGCGGTCAGGCACTGCTGGGGAAGGTGGATCGGGCCCGCGCGGAGGAGTTCCTCTCGATCGTGAGGCCGCTGCCAACGGCCGAGCGCGCGGTCGTGGCGATGGGCGTCGCGGCCCTTTCGACGCATGCCATGACGCGCCGCGGCCGCTTGATCAAGCAGCGGGCGAGGCGGTAGTCGGGCGTCGCCGAGGCCACGGGCCGGACTGCTTGCGCCCCTGCGCCGGAGGCGGGCCTATTCGTTGTCCAGCAATTCGCGGACCTTGCGGGCCAGTCGATCGGGCGTGAAAGGCTTGGGCAGGAGCTGGATGGGGTTCCCCAGCTCGTCGCGGAAGGCCTCGCTCGTGCCGGCATGCCCCGAACAGAGCAGCAGCGCGATACCGGGCCGCCTTTCTCGAAGCCTCAGGGCCAGTTCGGGACCCCGCATGCCGGGCATGACGACATCGCTCACAAGCAGGTCGATGGGACGGGAAGTGGCCGCCAGTTCGAGGGCCTCGTCCGCGTTTGACGCCTCGATCACGGAGTAGCCGTTGGAACGCAGGCCGAGCGCGGCCAGCCGCCGAACGCTGGCGTCGTCTTCGACGACCAGCACTGTCTCGGTGCCAGTCGGCGGCGGCAGCGGGACGCTGAGCTCTCCGGCCGGCCTGACTGTCCCCAGCGCCACCGGCAGCAGGATGGTCACCTCTGTTCCGACCCCGGTCTCGCTGTGAACCCAGATGTGACCGCCGCTTTGCTCGACGATTCCGTGGCACGTCGCGAGACCCAGGCCGGTGCCTTCGCCGGTCCGCTTGGTCGTGAAGAACGGTTCGAACAGGTGGCGCAGGACTTCTTCGCTCATGCCCGTGCCGGTGTCGGCGACGCTCAAGGTGACGTACGGACCGCGGCTCACCTCCGGGTGCGCCTCGCAGTATTCGTCGCCGACCGTCAGATTGGCGGTCTCGATGACGAGCTTGCCTCCGTCGGCCATGGCGTCGCGAGCGTTCACGGTCAGGTTCACGAGCAGCTGCTGGACCTGACCCGGATCTGCCAGAACGGTCCACAGCGTCTCGTCCAACTCGGCAATGATCTCGATGTCCTCACCGAGCAGACGGCGCAGCATCTGGATGGACCCGGCGACGACGGCGCTGAGATCCAGCGGCACGGGCTCGATCATCTGCTTGCGGGCGAACGACAGCAGCTGCCTCGTGAGGCTGGCGGCGCGCTCGGCCGCCTTCTGCATCTCCAGCACACCGTCGCGCGCCGGATGGTCCTCCGGCAGATCCAGCAATGTCAGCTCGGCGTTGCCCAGGATCGCCGTGAGGAGGTTGTTGAAATCGTGCGCGACGCCGCCGGCGAGACGGCCGATGCTCTGCAGCTTCTGGGCCTGGGCCAGCTGCTCCTCGAGCACACGACGCTCGGTGATGTCCTGCAGCAATCCGTCGTAGCCGACCAGCGCGCCGTCGGCGGTGTACTGCGGGACCAGCGTGCTTCGAACCAGCCGCACCGCGCCATCCTTGCGGATGATCCGATGCTCGACCGGCCGGGCCAACCCTTTGCCGACCACGTCGGCCACCTGGCTCAGCGGCCGGTCGCGGTCCTCTTTTACGACCATCTCGATCCACAGATCGGGATCCGCGGCGAACTCCGCGGGTGAGTAGCCGGTGACGGCGACGCTGCCGGGGCCGTGTCGGGTCTCCAGGCCGCCGCCGGGTCCAACTTTCACCGTGAACATGTAGTCGGTGATCGTCTCGGTGATGCGGCGGTAGCGCTCCTCGCTCTCTCGGAGCTCCGCGGTGCGCTGAGCGACCCGGTCCTCCATCTCGTCGCGAGCCTTACGGAGCTGCTCGCGCATTGCCGTACCCTCGATCGAGATGGCGGATTGACTCGCCATAGCCGACAACAAGTCCATGTCGGCCTGGTTGAACTCTCGCTCGCCGGGTCGATTGACGGCGACGATGAGGCCCAGCGCCCGGTCTCCGTAGAGGATCGGGGCGATCATCATCGGGCTGTGGCCGAAGCGCACGCGTCGGGCGTGAACGCGGTCGGATTCCCGCGGGTCGCGGATCCCGCCGGGCGAGAGCGTGGCCTGGCGATGGATCATCACCCACCCGCCGAGCCCTTCCATGACTTCGTCGTAGTCGATGTCGGCCCGCTCCAGGCCGCCCGGGCCGCCGAGGTAGTTGCCGGTCACGACGCGCTCGTCAGGGTCTATCGCGAATAAGTTCACCCTGTCGGCGGGGAGTGTCCTGGCCACGACTTCGACCACGCGCTGCAGCAGGGTCTCGACGCTCTCGGCCGCCACCTGCGAGCTGCTGATGCTGTACAGGGCTTCGGCCTTGGCAAGAGCGGCCGCAGTTGAACCGAGCGCCTGCCGATACCGAGCCTCCGCTGCCCGCAGGGCGTCCTCGACCGGCCTGCGCTCGCCTTCCGCGCCCGGTGCGTCGCCACCGGACTGCTCGCCGTCGGGCGCGCCGGAGCGCCGATTGTCGTGGCCTGTGCCCATTACCAACCTCTGCGCACCCGGACGGGTCGGGATCTGCCGAGGCGGCCGACCCGCCCCCCTCGGCCGCGGTCGCAACGTGCGACGAATGTAGCACCCTCGCGGCCGGCTGAGCCGGGCTGAGCGTCAACTCGTCTGGGCCAGGCGTCGGTCAGGTTGCCAATGGTGATATCGGTACTGTCGCGCGCAAAGACCAAGCCGGCGGGTTTGGAGCGCCGTGGAGGCCAGGTCGCCAACGCTATTGCGGATGGAATCCAGCCCGTCGAGCGGACCCCCGTCGCGCTTTCGACCCGATGTCGGGACAGTCTCGCAAACGGTGCGGCTTTCGCTGCCGGCTGTGGTCAGGTCCGGGCCGCCCCCCTAGTCTCGAGGCCGACGCCCGGCCGCCCAGATCTGGCGGTTGACCTCGTTCTCGAGCAGCTCCTGATGGCCCGAAACCGGCCGGGGGTGGATCTCGCCCGAGGCCACCAGACGCTCCAGGTCATCGAGCGTCGCAGCGCCCGACAGGATCGACGTTCCGAGCTTGCCCGACCAGCCGGCGTAACGCTCCTCGCGCAACCGCCGCAGCGTGCCGTTCTCGACCATCGCGGCCGCGACGAGCAGTGCCTGGGCCAGTGTGTCGATGCCGCCGATGTGGCCGTGGAACAAATCGTTCCGGGCCATGCTCTGGCGCCGCAGCTTGGCGTCGAAGTTGAAGCCGCCCGTGGTCAGGCCGCCGCCGGACAGGATCTCGTACATCGCCAGCGCGAGCTCGTCGACCGAATTCGGGAACTGGTCGGTGTCCCAGCCGTTCTGGTAGTCGCCGCGATTGGCGTCGATGC
>CAZGUS010000033.1:1714-20968 GCA_964529245.1 uncultured Anaerolineaceae bacterium | reverse complement strand
CGCCAACGGCGTGATCATCCCCGTCCAGACCCAGTACTACGCCCTCAAGGGCCTGACCGCCCTGGTCAAGGTCATCAACACGATCCGGTCCAAGCTGAACAAGAACCTGCGGGTCATGGGCCTGCTACCCACCTTCTACGACCCCCGGACCGTGCTCGGTCGCGAGATGCTCGCCGAGATGAGGGAGCACGGCGAGAACCACGTCTTCGACACGATCATCCGCAACGCGGTCAAGCTCGGCGAGGCGCCGCTGACCGGTCGTCCCATAACCGAATATGCCAGCTCCTCGGATGCCGCCAACAACTACCGAGAGCTGGCCAAGGAGGTGATCGCTCTTGGCTAGGCCAGATTTCCGGGCGGCAGCAACGGCTCGCCTGAACGAAGAGCGAGGTCAGGAACTCTCACAGAACGTCCTCAGCCTTCTCGCCGCGGACGAGACGACGATCATCCGGCCCTCCGCCGTGCGGAACATCCCGGTCGACAGGGTCGACCCGAACCCGAACCAGCCGCGCCTGGCGATGGACAAGGCCGGCCTCGAGGAGCTCACGGCGTCGGTCAAAGAGCACGGCGTGCTACAGCCGATATTGGTACGGCCTCTCCCCGCCGGCCGCTACCAGCTCGTGGCCGGCGAGCGTCGCTGGCGCGCCGCGACCTCCGCGGGCCTGGGCGTCATCCCCGCTCTGATCGAGGAGATCGACGACGACACGGCCCTCGAGATCGCCGTCATCGAGAACCTGCAGCGCGAGGATCTCTCGCCGCTGGACGAAGCCATGATCTACGACAAGATGATCCGTCAGCACGGCTACAGCATCCGCAAGCTGGCCCAGAAGCTCGGCAAGGACAAGGGTTACCTCGAGAACCGTCTTCGACTGGCCGACGCTCCGGCCGAGATTCGCGATCTGGTGTCTCTGCGCAAAGACACTCTCTCGCATGCGTACGAACTGCTCAAAGTAACCGACCCCAAGAAGCGCAAGAAGCTGGCCGACATGGTCGGTCGCGGCGAGCTTTCGCTCGTCAAGCTTCGCGAGAGGATCAACGAAGCACCGCGGGCCAAGCCGGCAAAAGCCACCGCGGCGCCGGCCGGCCCAACGGGCACGATCGAAGACGAGATCGAGGCCGAGGCCGACGCGAACTGGGTTGGGACGGGGACTCGGCGCCCGCTGACGGACGACTCGCTGATCGCCGTCCGGTCGCAATTGACCGACGCCATCACCGAGCTGATCTCGGTCATCCAGTCGGACGTGATGAAGACCATCGACGACACCGACCGCGCCAATCTCGCGAAGCATCTGATAATTGCCCGGGTTCGCCTGGAGAACGCGATCGCGCTCGTACGTCGGGGAGCCGAACACTAGCCGGCACACGGCGCGACCGCGGGCACGCCTCCGAACCGAACCCGAGTCCACCACACCGTCCACGACCGACACGCGCCGCCGGCAACGCCGCTGCTAAAGGAGCCCGGCGGACACCAGCACTGCCAGCCAGCCGGCTCCGACGGCAACGATCCCGATCGCCTGGACCTCCCAGCCCAGTCGGCCGACCTGCCCGTTCGGGGAGGCGCTCAGCCCGAGGCCGACCAGCCCCAGCCCGCCGCCGGCAAGCTCGACCGGGAGGGCCGCGCCGACGAACCCGGCCGCCGCGGACGAGAGAACGACGACGACGAGCAGGAGCGCCAGACCCGCCGCGTCGGCCGCGATGGCACGGTCCCGACCGAGGATTGTGGCGATCGAAACGACGCCGGCCTCCGTGTCGCGGTCGAGATCGGCCAGGGCGTTCGCTGCGGCGAGCACGGCGCCCGCCAGCAGCGCGAGCGGGACGATTCCCCAGAACGCCCCGGGCAGGGTCCCGGCCGCTCCCAGCCAGGCATAAACGGGCAGCAGGGCAACGCCGCCCGCAAAGGGCAGCCAGGAAAGCGCGGTCCCCTTGAGGCGCACGTCGTACACGAGCCCGTCCGCAAGCCCCAGGATCCCCACCGCCAGCGCAGCGGGGCCCGCAGAAGCCGCGCTCAGAAGGCCGGCGCCGGCCGCGACGAAAAGAACCGCGTCAGCCCCGAGCGGCCCGACCAGGCCGGCCGGGAGCGGCTTGCCGGGCCTGTTGAGTGCATCGCGTGGGGCGTCGGCCAGATCGTTGGCGGTGCCGATTGCGAATTGCAGTCCCAGCATCCCAAGGGCCAGCCGCGTCGCCAGGGACGCATCCGCCCCGGCGATCAGGGCAATGGCACCCGCGGCCACGGCATCGAGGGCGGATGGGAAGGGATGAACGAGGCGAAAGTATCCGGCCAGGCGGGCGACCACGCGGCGGCGCCGGGCCCCGCGCCGGCCGGACTCGGGATCAGACGTAGACGATCTCGTCAAAGTTGGCGACGAGGTAGTCGATCAGTCGGGCCCTGGCATCCGGGACATCCACGCGCAGACCGCTGACCAGGCAGTGGAGGGAGATCGCCGGAACCATCAGATGGCCCTGGGCGTCGAAACCGACCGTTTGCGGTGCTCCTCCGCCGCGAGCGAACACGCGCCGCAGGCCCGCTTCGTCCAGGCCGGCGGTCCGCTGTACGTCGGTGACGACCTTGATGACGCCCCGGCGGATGGCCACGTCTCTCATCAACTCCGAGGCCCAGGAATCGAGCTGCTCGTCGGTCTGCTCGGCGAGTCTCTTGCGGTACTCGGTCGGGGTTGAGGCAAGGCCGGTCGCGCCCACATCTGCTCCTTCTGCGTATCGGCCGCAGTATCGCAGACTCGGGCCGAGCGCCACAGGTGGGCAAGCCGCCGGCTCGCCCGACGCCGTGGATTGAGCCGCCGACGCGCTGAAAGACCGGCCGAATGCCTAGGTGTCCGCCCCTGCCCTTCCGCCGCGCGGCGGAACCGGCGGCCTCGCCCCTTCGGGCCAATCGTTGAAGAGCTCCGTCAGCCGACCCCCGATCCAGCGTGACCGGGGCGGATCGGGAAAGTCCGACACCAGCTCGAGCAACGCCGCCTCCAGCTCTGCGGTCAGGGCCCGCACGTCAGCGCCGCTTGGGCGCCGAGGACCGGCCTTCGCCGGTTCGATCGGCGGCCCCAGCCTGACCCTTACGGGTCGCCGGAAAGCCAGCCAGCTGGTCCCGTTGACCGCCACCGGAACCAGCGGCACGCCGGACCGCAGAGACATGTACGCCGGCCCCTCGAGGAGCGGCAGAACGACGCCCTCCCCGGAGTGGATTCGGCCCTCGCCGGCGATCGCGAGCCGGTCGCCGCCGGCCAGGAGCGCCTCGACTCGGTCCGCGGCCGCCGCCAACCCGCGGCGCCTCGGTCTGTAGGGCACCGCGACGCCCGCCCACCGCATCAGCCGGTTGCGCAGGCCGCGCTTCATATCCTCCTGCTCGGGACCGAAGAAATAGGTCCGCGGCCTGGCGGGCAGGGCGGAGATCAGAAAGAACGGGTCGATCCAGTTCTGGTGGCTGAAGCACAGGATCGATGGGCCGGCCGGCAGAAACTCGAGGCCCTCCACGCGGAAGCTCGAGTAGGCATGCGTCACGACCCGGAGAGCCAGGCGGGCCGACCGGTACCGCCCCAACGACCGCAGTGGCGCCTGGTCGCCCATGCGGCCAGCCTCGTCGGGTTGTGGGGTTTCCGGCGCCTGCCCGCCGGCCGGCCGTGTCGTCATGAGCTGAGTATGCCAAGCTTTGGCGCGCACGCGCCTCCGACGTTCGATTCGGCGGAGCGTTGACGTGTTCTCGGTTTCGAGTACGATTGTTTCATGTTTGAGAACGGTCGTTCTCGTGTTTGAGAACACCTTCGCCACCGATTTGACCCTCGGAAGGTCGGCCGTCAGACGCCGGATCCTCGGGCTCCTGATGGCCGATCCGGACCAGCGCCTCCATCTGCGCGAGATCCAGCGCCGGGTCGGAACCAGCCCGGGCACGGCCAGCCGCGAGCTGGCGAACCTGGTCGCCGCCGGCCTGGCGGAGCGCACGACCGAGGGACACCAGGTCTACTTCAGCGCCACCTCGTCGCCGTTCGCCGACATGGTGCGGACGCTCCTCATCGCGCCGGCCATTCCCGTCTCCGAGGCGGACTCGAGCTCGCCAGCGCCGGTCGAGCCCGCACCACAACCCACCAGACCGCCCCGGACCATACTTCCGATAAGACCAGTTCAGGGTGCCCCGCAACGGCCGGACGCGCTGGGACTTGCTGCCGCGGGCCGTCTCGCGGAGGCGCTCCGGCCGCTCTACGGCGCCCGGCTGAGCGGCGTCTTCCTGTACGGCGCCCGCGCCCGAGGCGAGGCGCGTCCGGATGCGGACGTCGAGGCGGTCGTGGTCCTCGACACGATTGCCAGCTATGGCGAGGAACTCGAGCGGACAAGCTCCGTCTGTGCCGGCCTCTCGCTCGAGTTCGGCGTGATCGTCAGCCGCGTGTTCGTCGCCGCCGCCAGCTGGGACGACCGAACCGACGGCCATCTTCCGGCCATTCGGTCGGACGCGGTAGCCGTATGAGAGAGAGGGCCGGCCAGCTGGTCGAGGGCGCGGAGCGGGCCATCGTCTCGGCCCATCGTGAGTTGGACGCGGGCGACGTCGAGACGGCCGCCGAGCGCGCCTGCGTCGCGATGCTCCGCCTGGCCAAGGCCTGCCTTGACGTCGACGGCCTGGCGCCGGGTCCGACCCCGGCCGTCTGCCTCGCCTACGGTGCGCAGTTCGGCCGCAGCGGGCGACTCTACTCGGCATACCACCGCTGGCTCCTCGACGCGGCCGACCTGCGCAAAGCCACAGGCGGCGACCTCAACCTGCCCGTCGATCTCGAGTCGGTCGCGTCCGTCGTGGAGCGGGCAGAGATATTCCGCGACGCCGTCGTCCGCTTCCTCGAGCGCAACCCCTGATGCCGCCGACCGCCGTCGACTCCCGAGCCAGGTGCTGGTGGCCCGACGGCGTCCTCGGCGCCGATCCATTGATGGTCGCCTACCACGACGAGGAATGGGGCGTGCCGGTCTCGGATGAGCGCGACCTCTTCGAACGCCTGGCCCTGGAGAGCTTTCAGGCGGGATTGTCGTGGGCGACCATCCTCCGCAAGCGCCGGGCCTTCCGTCTGGCTTTCGCCGATTTCGAGCCTGCGGTGGTGGCCGCGTTCGGCGAAGCGGACCGCGAACGACTTCTGGCGGACGCCGGGATCGTTCGCAACCGGGCGAAGATCGACGCCACCATCGGCAACGCGGCTCTCCTGCTCGCGCTTGCCGCTGAACGCGGCTCCTTCGCGGCCTACCTCGCCACCGTGCTCCCCCGCCCGACTCCAACGCTGCCGCAAGGTTCAGGCCGACAGGACGTGCCGGCGACGACGCCGGAATCGGATTGGCTGTCGGCCGATCTGCGCAAGCGAGGATTCCGTTTCGTCGGCTCGACGATCGCCTACAGCTTCATGCAGAGCGTCGGACTGGTCGACGACCACCTTCCGGGCTGCTTCCGCTACGCCGGCTGACGCCCCACCGCGACGTCGCAGACCGCCGGACACAGCAACGCCGGGGAGTCGAAATCGGGGCTCTGCGGCGACGCTGCCAGTCAGCCTGCGCCGCCGCTGGCGGCAGCATTGCACAATTCTGAAACGCTTGCCTGAGCCGCTAGTCGGGGCTCACCGAAGAGCCCGCGTCCGGACCCGACGGTCATCGTCGGCATGCCTTCCCGGGCGCGCGAACGGCCGCTGCTGTGGGCTCCGACGCGCCTGAGTCGGGCGTGCCGAGGGCGCCCGGGAGGTCGGGCCGGGCCGGCACCTCGCCGCTGCCGCCGGTTGACCGGCGGACTCGCTTCGGAACACGACCGCGGCCCGGGATATGCGCCGACGCTACGCACACCTGCCGAGAGCGTTATTGCCGATCGTCACCATAATGCTGCCATGACCTCGGGCCGTGAGCAGATCGAGCGGCTGGAGCCGCAGGCAGGGACCGTCCCGATCTTCGGGTTGAGACGGGTCGAACAGATCATGGGCACGGCCATCAGCTTCGACATCCGCGATCCGGACATTCCGCTTGCAGCCGTCGAAGAGGCAATCGAGCACCTCCGCGACGTCGACCGGCGCTTCAGCACGTACAAGCCGGACAGCGAGGTCAGCCGTCTGGGCCGCGGCGAATTGTCCGAGGACGACTGCAGCGCCGACGTCCGCCAGGTCCTTCTGCTTTGCGAAGAGGTGCGCGAAACGAGCCAGGGCTACTTCGACGTCCGGGCCCACCGCCGGGACGGCGGCCTGGACCCCTCCGGCCTGGTCAAGGGTTGGGCCCTCGAGGACGCCGGGCTGATCCTGGAGGCGGCCGGGGCCTGCAACTACTGCATCAACGGCGGCGGAGACATCGTCGTCCGCGGCGAGGCCGCGCCGGGTGCTCCGTGGCGGATCGGCATCAGACATCCGCTCCAGGCCGACAAGGTGGCCACCGTGGTCAGTGTCCAGAACGGCGCCGTCGCCACATCCGGTGCGTATGAGCGCGGCGACCACGTTCTGAACCCGTTGACCGGCCGGGCCCCGCAGGGCGTGTTGAGTGTGACGATCGTCGGCCCGAGCCTGACGTTCGCCGACGCCTACGCCACCGCCGCATTCGCGATGGGACCGGAGGGGCTCGCCTGGGTAGCCGGTCTGGCCGGTTACGCCGGCTGCGCCATCACGGCCGACCCGGACGGCACGAACGGGCGTCTGACCTGGACGCCCGGCTTCGAGCGCTGCTTCGCCGACCGGCGTTGAAGGGGCCGGCTTCGGGCCCGCCGCCCGCCGGCCGACGGCCGCCGCCTAGCGGATGCGGTCCGGCGAACCGCCGAACAATCTGATGGAGGCGGCGCCGGCTTCCTGCTGCTCCCGGGTTATCAGGTGGCGCCGGTCGACGGTGCTGTTGTGGGCGTACTCGGCCAGGCTCTTCTGAATCGTCTCGAGGCGCGCGAGCTGCGCGGCGAGGATCACGCTCCAGCGCGCTTGAACGTCCCGGGCGCCGTCCGCGGCGGCAGCCCACAGGGCGTAGAGGTCCGTCACGCACAACTCGCCGGAACCCAGTGCGTTCGACCAGGCCTCGTCGGCCGACAGCGCCAGAAGCCGGTCGACCGCCGTGCGCGAGGCTTCGGAGGCGCGAGCGCAAACCGGGCACTTCGGGTCGGCCAGCTCGGCCAGCCCGCGCCCCTGGGCCGCGCCGTCCGCTGCGGCGAGTTTCTTGAGCGCGGTCAGGCGGCGGCGCAGGACGGCATCGAGCAGCACGGCGGTCGCCAGTTGGCTGCTCGTCTGAAGCAGCTCCATCTTCGCCAGGCCGACGCTGTGGGCCTGGCAGAAGCCCAGGCCCTTGTCCATCTGGGCCCGGAGTCCCCGATCCGTGGCCCCTTCGCGGGCGAGCCCGCGGAGAGCGGCGAAGGACGATTCCTGGCGGGCGTCGCACACGGGGCACCGCCCGCGCTCGAGGGCCTCGGCCAGCCGGATCTCCTCGAAGTCGCGGGCCGGCAGCCTGGCCGGCTGGCCGGTCATCGGATCACTGCCGGGATGATGCGCATCGTCATCGGCCAAGCCTAACGCCCCGGCCGGCAGCCATCAGGCACGCCGCGTCATCGCCGCGTAGGTCACCAGGAACCCGAGCACGCACCACACGGCCAGCGTCAGGAACGCCCCGGGCGGGAGGGGAAAGACGTTTGGGGCGATCGTGCCGCGGGTCACCTCGCCCATGGCCTGGATCGGCAGCAGCCTGTGGATCGTTTCGAGCCACGCCGGCAGCTTGTCGGGCAGGAACGTGAGCGGCGAGAACATGAAGACGAAGACCACGATCGCCTGGGTGATGATCACGGTGAGCATGTACGGCAGCACCGACGCCAGGGCGTAGCCGACGCAGGTGGCCGTCAGGGCCACCATCAGGACTGCCGGCACGACGAGCGGGCTGACCTGCAGATCCAGGCCGAACCGCCAGGCCCCGACGAGCACGCCGAGGACCACGCCCGGCACCACGATGGCGAGCCACACGGTGAGGTCGGCCACGAGGTAGGCCAGGCGCGGCACCGGCAGCGAGCGCATGTACGCGAGGCTGCCCTCGGTTTTGGCCTCGCCGACCGTCTGCGGCAGGGCGACCAGGCCGACCGAAACCATCGAGATGGCGGGCGCGCCGGTGGCGATCAGATAGATCGTCGTCCGGTCCAGCGTCGGGAACAGAAGCGGGTAGCCGAGAACGATCCCGAGGGAGAAGAGGCTTTGCACCGCCATCATCAGCGGCAGATATGCCTTCTTGCGAAGAGCCTGCCAGGTCACGAGCAACCTGTAGCTACGCAGCGCTTGCATCGAAGCTCTCCTCCATCTCGGCGGGTCGGGCCGCCAGGCCGTCGACCATCGCCACGTAAACGTCCTCCAGGGTCGACGGACCGAGGGTGAACTCCTCCACCGTGCCGGCACGTTTGAGAGATTCAGCCCAGCCGACGGCGGGGCCGGCCGCGTCCATCGGGACGCCGACCATGAGCCGGTTGCCGACCGGCACCGCCGACCGCCCGAACGGAGAGACCGGCAGCTCCTCGGCTCGCGGGTCGATCACCAGCTCCAGCCGCAGCTCGGCGCCGAGCCCGGCCTTGAGCTCGGCCGGAGTGCCCTCCGCGATGACCCGCCCTTCGTTGAGGATCGCCAGGCGGTCCACAGATCGCTCGGCCTCTACGACGTTGTGCGTGACCAGCAGAACCGCCGCGCCGTTGTCGGCCAGGGCGCGGACCTGCTGCCACAGCAGCCGGCGCCGGACCGGGTCGACGTCGTTGGTAGGTTCGTCGAGCATGACCAGGCGTCCCGGAGTGACCGCCGCCATGGCGAAGGCCACCAGGCGCTTCACACCGCCGGAGAGGCGGGCCGCGTCGACGTCGAGCCACTCCCCGAGGTCCAGGCCGTCGAAAAGGAGCTCTCGCCGGCGGCGGACGTCGGCCTTCGACGCACCGCGGAGCTGGCCCAGCAGTTCGACTGCCTGGCGAGGCGTGAGGCCGTCGATCGGGACCTGCGATTGGGCCTGGAAGGAGCACCGCCGGCGGGCCAGACCCGGGTCGGCGATCATGTCGGCGCCGTCGATCCGGATCGAGCCGGCGGTCGGCTTCAGCAGCCCGACGACCTGGTTCACCAGGGTCGACTTGCCGGCGCCGTTGTGGCCGAGCAGGCCGAACACCTGGCCCGAGTCGACGGCCAGGTCGATGCCGTCGTTGGCCCGGACTCCGGTCCGGTACACCTTGGTCAGATTCTCGATCTCCAGCAACATCGACGTCCCCTTTTCGCGGCCTCACGAGCCGCCCTCGCTCCAGTTTGTGGCAACACCTGTCCAGGCCCGGGCCGGCAAGCCGTCCGGGACGTCTCTTGAAATGGGTTTGCGGCGCGGGGCCGCCCGGCTACTCGATGACGATGCGGACCTCGTCGCCGTCGTCGGAGACCTCCAGGATCGGCCCGGTCATGCCGCTCTGGATGGCCTCGACGATGCGAGATCTGTGGTCCGGAGACAGGCCTGGCACCTGATCTATGGCGAAGCCCGCCGCGGCGAGCGGGATCTGGATGTTGATTACCTGGCGTCCGCTTTCGGCCACGTAGACGCGCAGCTTCCTGTCGCCGAGTAGCTCCTGTGCGAGGCCCGGCCGACGGCCACCTTCACGCCCCCCTTCGCGCGCTCCCGCGGCCGCGGCGCCGGACCCGGCCGCCGGGCCCGATCCCGCTCCGGCGGCTCTGCCGTCGGCAGGGGCTCTCGCCTCGAGCGCGGCCACGATGGGGGCCGCCTCTTCGGCCGTGATGCGACCCTCCGCCACCAGGCGCAGAAGCGCTTCCAGCTCGCCCGACATCGCGCTACCTCCCCGCCCGCTCGAGCCGAGCCGCGGCCTCGTCGACCCCGATCTCGCCCCGCTCGAGGGCCTGGAGGACGGCCAGCTCTTCTTCGTCCGCCCGGTCGTCGCGCTCGTGATCGGCCGTCTCTTCCGCCGTCTCGGACGGATTCCAGCTCTCGGCCGGCTCGTCGTCCGAGGCCGCGGGCGCCGCCACCGGCTCGGGAGCCGCGCTCTGGGCCGCGGGCGCGGGATCGGCCGGTGCGGCCGGAGCGGCCGGAGCGGCGGGTGCGGAAGCGACTCCGCCCAACGGCGCGGCGGCCCGGCCCGGGGCCGCATCGGACGGCCGGGCCGCCAGCAGGCGCAGCGAGCCGGACGTGGAGTTGACGCGCAGCTGGGCCCGGCCGTCGCCGTAGACCGACCGCCAGAACCCCCGGCTGCCTTCGACGCGATGCTCCACCTCGGAGCGGATCGAACCGGACACGGTCTTGAGTTCGGCCGTCATTCCCGACATCGGCGTTACGTCGACCCCGCCGGAGATGGATTCGGCGCGGAAATCGCCGGCCGGGTCCATGGCCCCGACGATCGCGATGCCGCCGCTCGTCGTCGACAGGCTCAGGCCGTGGAAGAGCCCGGCCCGGGCCCTGATCCCGCCCGAGATGGTGTTGGCCCGCATGCGCAGGGCCGTCCCGCCGTCCAGCGTGATGCCGCCGGAGATCGTGCTCGCTTCGACGATCCCACCCGTGTACCACAGCCGGATGTCGCCTGAGACGGTGCTGTATCTCTGGTCGCCGACGAGGTTCACCGCCTCGACCGCGCCGCTCATCGTCTCGAAACGGACCGTCGCGCCCCAGGGCACCGCGACGTCGAACTCGGCGCTGACCCGGGCGCCGCCGAAGAGCCAGGCCAGGCCCGTCGACAGACGCCGCTCCGGCGTCTCGATCTCGAGCGAGTCGGGGCCGCGGTTGACGGCCACCCGGCCGTTCTCGAGAGCCCGCTCCGCGGCATCCTGGTCGACCGCGCGGATGCGATACGTCACCGTCACGTGGACGTCTTCGCCTTCGATGCCGCGGACCCGGACCGCACCCGTGACCGTCTTTACCGACAGCCGTCCGCCCGCTCCCAGATGATGAGTAAGCGACTCCCGGCGCTCCAGCGTGCCCATCTCCTACTCCTTCCGAGAGCGGATCAGGGTCGCCGCCTCGTCCGCCGTGATCTCGTGTCTGGCCAGCCGTTCCAGGACTTCGCGGCGCAGCCCGCTCATCTCGTCGCGTCCCGAATCGTCGTCGGAACCGTCCTGGACGAAGGTTCCGTCGGCCAGGCCGAGCGCCCTCACCAGGGCGTCGATCCGGGCCCGGACCGTCGGGTACGAGAGCTTGAGCTCGCGCTCGAGCTCCTTGAGGTTGCCTCGAGCCCGCAGGAAGCTCTCCAGGAGGGCCAGCTGCTCGCGGCTCAGGCGGCCGAACCGCCCGACGCTGAAGTCGCCTTCGATGGCGGTTCCGCAGCTCCGGCATTGGAGCCGGGTCACGAACAGCTCGCTCGAGCAGACGGGACATGTCGAGATGACGTCGCGTGCCATGGTTTCCTTCACTCTCGAGGTCGCCGGCCTTCAGAATGCCACGACCTGGACCTCGCTGGTTGCCACTATGACATGTGTTCTTTCTAGTTGTCAATGTGCGCTTGCTAATTGCAGATGTGGATCGTGCAACTCATCAGGATCAGACGTGAAACAGCCGTGACCGGACGGCGAGTCGCGGCGTCTCGGAAACGGTCGTCCGGCGCGAGGCGCGGGGGCCGTCAGGCCCCGGAGTAGTAGATTCGACACGGCGGCGCGAGTCCGCTTTCGATCGCCTGGAGGCTCAATGGCTCATCGGGTATACGCCTTCGAAACCCCGGATCGCTTCGTCGCGGGGGCGGTCGGTCAGCCGGGCGGCCGCACGTTCTACCTGCAAGCCCGAGAGGGAACTCGGGTCGTCACGGTCGCGCTCGAGAAGGTCCAGGTCGCGATCCTGGCGGAACGCCTGACCGAGCTGCTGGCGGAAGTGCGCGGTCGGGGCGCAGACGTGCCAGAGGAGCCGCCGGCGGCCGAGCTCGATCGCAATCCCCTGGAAGAGCCCATCGTCGCCGCCTTCCGGGTCGGCACGATGGCGATCGTATGGGACGGCGACGACGAGACCGTCCTGGTGGAGGCCCGCGAGGTCACCGAGGAAGACGAGGAGGACGAAGACGAGCCCGAGGCAGTGGACGCACCGGTCGAGGACGTCGACGACGACATCGACCTGATGAGGATCCGCCTGGAGCCGGGCCGGGCCCTCGCATTCGCGGCACAAGCCCTCGAGATCGTGGCGGCCGGCCGGCCGCCGTGCCCCTTCTGCGGCCAGCCGCTGAACCCCGAAGGGCATATCTGCCCTCGACGCAACGGCTACATGCACTAGCCGACAACCGTGGCCGACCCGACAGCCGACGTGAACGCCCAGCCCCGATCGGGACGTTTGACGCGCGCCGAGATGGAGTCGGCCGCGCTCGAAGGCCGCCAGGTCGCCCCCGGGCTGGATCGAGAAACGGCTCTGCGCGTGCTCCGCGACGGCGAACTGACGGTCGCCGGCCGCTTGCTCGCCGCCTCCAACGCCACCTTCTTCGGCGTGGTGGAAGTGCCCGGTCCCGAAAGCGGGCAGGCGATGGCGGCCAGTTGCGTCTACAAGCCGATCCGGGGCGAGCGGCCGCTGGTGGATTTCCCGGATGGAACGCTGGCCTGCCGCGAGGTCGCCGCTCACGCCGTCTCGGAGGCGAGCGGCTGGAGTCTCATTCCGCCGACGGTGATGCGCGACGGCCCGTTCGGGCAGGGCATGGTCCAGCTCTGGATGGAGGTCGACGAGTCGATCGACCTGACGGAGGTCGTGGGCGACGACCTGCCGGCCCTGCGCCGGATCGCGCTTCTCGACGCGGTGCTGAACAACGCGGACCGCAAGGGCGGCCACCTGCTGCCACTCCCCGACGGGCGGATCCTCGGCGTGGACAACGGCTTGTGCTTCGCCGTCGAGCCGAAGCTCCGGACGGTCCTGTGGCGCTGGCGCGGTCAGCCCCTCGACGACGACGAAGCGGCGGTGCTCGCACGGTTGCGCGAGGGCCTCGGGTCGGAGCTCGGCGAGCTGCTGGGCGAGCTGCTGGCGCCGCGGGAGGTCCTCGCGACGGCGCACCGCCTTGACGACCTGCTCGAGGAACGCCGCTTCCCGATGCCCGATCGCAACCGGCCTGTGGTCCCCTGGCCCCCGTTCTAGGCCGGCGGCCCCGCCGCGGTCGCAGCCATCCGGAACTCAGTCTCCGAGCGGCCTCTCGTCCGACGGCGACGCGGTGACCGGCGGGCGGCCGAAAGCCTCCTGGAGCAGCGACTGGAACGCCACGTAATACGCCGCGCCGGCCAGGGACGCCTCGGTGCCCTGCTCCAGCCAGTCCTCGATTCGAACCTGGGCGGCCTCGTCGAGAAGCCAGGCGATGCGCCGGGCCTGGGCCGGCTCGAGCCGCGGCAGATCCAGGAAATGGGCCCAGGCACCCTCCTCGAGGGCGCGCTTGTCCTCCTGCCGATCGGTCCGGGCGGAGGCGATCTCCATGAGGACTCGATAGCCGGCGTTCTCGAGCATGTAGTCGCAGTCGGCCGAGATCCCGACGATCACGCTCACCGCTTCCTCCTGGGGCGCGACTCTGTTTCGTTTGCGTGAGCATCGCACGAGTCGCCGGCGGCGTGTCGTCCTCGACGCATGGGTGTGGTTTGCGCCGCACGCCAACCGTCCGCGTTGGGCACAATCGCGTCAGGAGGCAATGCCTTGCTGAGCTACCTCGAAACCAGAACGCGTCTGATCACCCTGGTCGCCTTGGTGGCGACCCTGGCGGCGCTCGTCGGACGCTCCCTCGGTGTGTCGCCGGTCGCGGTCTTCATCCTGTCGGGCCTGGCCCTGGCCGGCCTGGCGGCGATGGTCGGCGAGGGCACCGAACAGCTCAGCCGGCGATTCGGGCCCAGCGCCACCGGCGTCCTGCAGTCCGCGCTCGGCAACCTGCCCGAGTTCTTCATCGGCGTCTTCGCCCTGCGGGCGGGTTTGGTCGACGTCGTTCGCGCGGCGCTCATCGGATCGATCCTGGCCAACACACTGCTCGTCCTGGGCCTGGCCTTCATTGCGGGCGGGCTGCGCCACGGCGCTCAGAAGTTCGGCGGCGACCAGACGCGCACGATGTCGACGCTGCTGCTGCTGGCCGTGGCGGCTATGGCGATCCCGACGATCGCTTCGGCCCCGGGCGGTCCGGATCGCGGCCACGAGACGGAGATATCGGTCGTCGTCTCGATCGTGCTGCTGGTCGTCTTCGCCGCGAGCATCCCATTCTCGATGGGCAAAGGCGGTCCGGCGGTCGGTTCTGGCGCCACGGACCGGGAAGCCGGCGCAGCGGCCGCGGTCTGGCCGCTCGCCCTGGCCCTGGCAGTCCTGACCGGGGCGGGCATCGGCGCCGCCTTCGTCTCGGACTGGTTCGTCGACGCGCTCCAGCCGGCCATGGCCACCCTCGGCATGTCGCAGGAGTTCGCCGGCCTGGTCGTCGTCGCCATCGCCGGAAACGCCGTGGAGAACGTGGTGGGCGTCCAGGCCATGCTGGCCGACAAGGGCGACCTGGCGATCAGCATCATCCTCAACTCGAGCCTCCAGGTCGCGCTGGCGCTGACGCCGATCCTGGTGTTCGGGAGCCTGCTGCTGGGCGGGACCACGCTTACGCTGGTCGTCTCGCCGCTCCTCATCGCCTCGCTCGCCCTGGCCACGCTCCTCGCCGCGCTCGTCGTCATCGACGGCGAGTCGACCTGGCTCGAAGGTCTGGCCCTAGTGGGGCTGTACGTCATCATCGCCGCCAGCGTCTGGTGGGGCGCCCCGATCGCGGGCTGACGCGCCGGCCGACCCGGAGTCGGATCCTCCGCCCGGCGGCGGGAGGGTTGGCTCGGGTAGACTCAATCGCCGTGAGTTCTTCCAGCAGTTACCCGGATCGAGGCGCGACGCGAGCCGTCTGGTCGTGGCGCAGCCCACTGCGGCCGCTACCCGGCCGGGCCACCTACCAGGCCCTGTGGCGTCTCTTCGCAGGCGCCCTCCTCCTGGTCCTCGGCGTCCAGGTGGCCTGCTACGTGCTGTCGGCGGTCGTCGATCGCTGGTGGCCCGCCTACGACACCAACGCCTACTGGCTGGCCGCGAAACACATCCTCGGGGGACAGCCGCTCTACCAGCAGTCCACGATCTGGGGCAGCGGCATCTTCAAGTACCCGCCGCTCTTCGCCCAGCTGACCGTGCCGATCGGGCTCGTTCCGGAGATCTACGTCGATTGGGCCTGGCGCATCGCCGGCGTCATGTCTCTGCGCTACCTGTGCGGATCGTGGCGCCTGACCCTGATCGCCTCGCTGCAGTGGCCTGTGTGGGCGGAGCTGGGCTTCGGCAACGTGACGCTCGCCCTGGGCGCGGCGTGCCTGTTCGCGTTGCGCGACCGGCGCGGCGCGTACCTGCTGCCGTGGTTTGCCGCGCTCAAGTTCGGACCCGGGCTGCTCATCCCCTACCTGTGGCTGACGAAGCCGGACTACCGCCGCCCGCTGGCGATCGGGTGCGGCGTCTTTGCCGCGGCCTGCGTGGGCTCGTTCGCGGTCGCACCCGGGCTGTGGTTCGACTACCTGGGCACCTTCGGCTGGGAGACCGCCTCGGAGATGCAGGCCATGAACGTGGTCGCGATCGTGCCCGACCACGGCGGCCTGGACTTCGCCATCCGTTTCGCGATCGCCGCCGCCGCCGTGCTGGTGGCGATTCGCTGGCGGGCCGACTGGCTGGCATTCGTGGCCGCCGTCGTCACGATGCCGATCCTCTCGCTGACGCGCCTGGCGGTCCTCGTCGGGCTGTGGCCGCTGTGGCTGCGCGGCAAGGCCGCGGCCTGGCGCAAGGACGGCGGGCGCGTCGGCGAGGCGGCGACGGAGGCGTTCGTCCACCTCGGCATGCTGGCCCCCGACGAGGGCGCGACGCGATCGGGCGGGGCCTTACGCGGGGGCGGCGCCGACCTCTAGCGAGCCGCTGCCGGACTCGCGCCCGGAGTCGCCGCCGGCGCCGAGACCGGAGTCGTTGGCCGGGACCGGCCCGTGCCTCTTCTCGCGCCAGGTCGGGTCGCCGCAGCGCTGTTCGACGAGCGGCCACGCTCCGACCAGGCCCACGTCGTCGCCCAGCTGAGCCGGCACGATCCTGACCCGAGCGGCCGGCGTCCGAAGAGCCGTGGCCTCGACGGCGGCCCGCGCGGCTCCCAGCCATCGCTCTCCCTGGCGCTCCGCCACGGTTCCGCCGACCACGATGAGGGCCGGATCGAAGGCGTTCACCCAGCCGACGCAGGCCACGGCGAAAGCCTGCCTGGCCCGTTCCATCAGCATCCCGCACGCCTCGTCACCGGCGAGCTCGCCCTCCGCCACGTCCCTGGCGGTCGGCGGCGCGGCCGCGGCGCGAGCGCGCAAGAAGGCGGAGCCGCCCCGCGCCACCTCTTCCCGAGCCTGGGCCGCGAGTCCCGCTCCGGCGGAGATGCCCTCCAGGTGTCCGACCCCGCCGCATCCGCAGCGCGGCCCTCCGTCCAGCATCAGCGTCACGTGGCCCAGCTCGCCGGCCGTGCCGTCGGGGCCCAGCACCAGGCGCCCGCGATGGACGACGGCCCCGCCGAGGCCAGTCGAGACCGTCACATACAGGAAATCCGGGCAGCCGCGCGCCGCCCCGAGCCAGCTCTCCGCGAGGGCGGCGACGTTGGTGTCGCGGTCGAGGAACGCCGGCAAGCCGAGGCGCGCCTCCATCTCGTCCGCCAGCGGCGCGTCGCGCAGGGCCCGGACGTTGGGCGGGTCGACGACCAGGCCGCGCCACGGATCGACGGGCCCCATCGACGAGATGCCGATGGCCGCGACGCGGCGGCGGACCTCCGCGGGCAGATCGTCGGCCGTGCCGCGAAGCATCCCGGCGCAGGCCCGATAGATGGCTTCGGCACCGTCCGACAGCGGCGTCGGACCCGCTCGACGCCCGATCCTGGTGCCGTCGCCGAGAATGGCGGCCACTCGAATCTGGGTGCCACCGATGTCCAGCGCCAGGACGACCATGGCGGCGGGGTCAGGCTCGCTCGCGGCGCCGGCCGTCCGGGGCGTTTCGGCCGCCGGCGACGTCACGAATCGGCACCGACTTCGGGTTCCTTGGCGGACGCCTCGGCCACGCCGGACACGGGCCGCGCATGAGCGGGGCGACTTCCGGGCAACCGCCGGCCGCGTATCCGGGCCGAGATCGTGGTCCGTCCTTCTCCCTGTTCGGGAAGCGGTCCGGTTTCGTCGAGGTACAGCTCGTGCAGAGTGACGTTGAGCGCGGCCGCCACAGGAACGCCCAGCAGCCCGCCCAGGATGCCCCACGCGCTGAGACCGACGAGGACGGCGAAGATCGTCACGACCGGGTGCAGATGGACCGCCCGCCCGATGACCAGCGGCATGATGATCTGGTCCTCGACCTGGCGCAGAACCAGGTACACGACCAGCACGACGATCGTCGTGTCGGTGCCGCGAGTACCGAAGGCCACGGTGCCGGCCAGGGCGGCGGCGATGATCGGCCCGACCAGCGGGATGATCTCGAGCACGCCGCTCATGATGGCCAGGGCCAGGGCGTAGGGCACGTGGAGGATCGGCCCCAGCGTGACGTACAGGACCGTCGCCACGAGCCCGATCAGCAGCAGCTGGCCGCGCAGCCAGCGACCCAGGACGACGTGGATCCTGTGGCCGATCCGGAGTGCGTCGGCGCGCTGCGATTCGTCCAGAAACTGCAGAGCGAAGCGCCCGAAACGGCGGCCGTCGAGCAGGAAGTAGAACGTCACGATCAGCGCCAGGACCGCCTGGAGGGCCACGTCGACCGCCTGCTCGGCCAGGTGGAAGGCGCTCGACGGAGTCCGGACCAGGCCGAAGAGGGAGGCCCTGGCCTGGGTCGCGAGATCAGTCACGTTGTAGGTCGTTCCGAAGATGACGACCTGATCGCCGAACAACTTGTGCAGCGCCGTCGCGATGACGTCCGGACCGCCCGAGGACAGATCCCTGATCTCCGCGCCGGCACGCTCGGCGGCGACCACCGCCAGGAGCGCGAACGCACCCGCCACCAGCACGTAGCCGACGCCGATCACCAGGACGCGCGGGGCGTGGGTCTTCTCCTCGACAGCCGAAACAACCGGCGAGAAGGCGTAGGCCAGGACGGCGGCGACCACGAACGGCCCGATGATGCCGCGGGCCAGCCACAGGACGACCAGAACGGCGATCCCGAGCGCCAGCAGCCGGCCTCGCCCGCCGAGCCAACCGTCGGTCAGGCCGGATTGGACGGTAGCGGGCTCGCCGTCGGAACCGGCCGGAGAGATCATGTCGCGCGTCACCTGTAGTCGTGTGGTCGGCGCAGGCCGACCCGCGTAGCCTACAGCGCTGCGCGGCCGCCCACCTCGCCGACGGATGGCCGGACGGCGGCTCCGGGCGCGTCGATGCTACCCTCAACCCATGGAAGAAGAGCACAGCGGCCCCGTAGGCGGCGGCGAAGCCGGGCCGGGGAGGTCGGACGCGCCGGGGCCGGAAGAGCCTGCTCAGCAGGATTCGGAGAGCTTTGCCAGTTCGATCGTCAGTCACCTCCAGGCCGTCGCCGAGCCGGTCGCGAACGCCGTCGGCAACGTCATCGAGGCCGCCGGCCAGGCCATGTCCGGCCCGGCTGAGCTGGCCGGCCGGATCCACCGGGCCGTCTCTCCCGAGCCGCTGGCGAACCTGTACGACATCCACCCGGAGGCCCGCAATGCTTCGCCCCGAGAGCTCGGCCTGCGCTTCATCCCGGTCGAGGAAATCCTCGGCACGGCCGTTGCCGGAGCCGCCCAGCGCGGCAGCGACTTCCTGCCTTTGCGCCAGTTCAGGGGAGAGAACTGGCAGACTCGCTGGCAGCGGATCCTGCTGGCGAACCAGCGACTGCAACCTCTTCCGCCGGTCGATCTCACGAAGTTCGGCGGCGGATACTGGGTCCTCGACGGCCACAACCGCGTCGCGGCCGCGCTCCAGGACAACGGCGCGGGAGTGGACGCGATGGTCACGGAGCTGGTGCCGCTCGACGGCCAGGCCAGCGAGCGGCCGGCTCATCTCCTCTCGTTCATTGGCGAGTCTCAGGAGATGCGAGCCGCGGCCCAGGGCCGCAGACCCGCCATCGGAATGCGCTATTCGGAGCAGGCTTCGTCCGACGAGCCGGAACGGGCCGCCGGACCGGCAGACCCGCAGGGGCCGTCCCGGTGACCCGCCATCTCTCGATCGAATGGCCCGACGAAGCGCCCTTCCGCGACCGAGGCGGCGCCCCGATCAGGCTCCTGGCGGTCTCGGACCAGCTCGACCCCGCCCTCGAGGACGAACGCAACCGCCGCGCCGTGGGCCCGATTGATTTCATCGTTGGCTGTGGCGACCTCGACTTCGAACAGCTCGCGTTCCTGGCCGA
>CAZGUS010000033.1:0-1704 GCA_964529245.1 uncultured Anaerolineaceae bacterium | reverse complement strand
CTTCAACGCGCCGCTCGTCTACGTTCTCGGCAACCACGATTCGGCGGCTCGGTTGGATGCAGGCCGGGCCTACTGCCCCGAGCCGATGCCCTCCGCGGTGGTCCACCACGAGGCCGGGATCGCCATCTCCGGGCTGAGCTGGCCGGGCCCGCGCGCCCGGCGGGCGTTGCGCAGCGAGCGCGTCGCCTGGTGGCAGGCGCTCCGGCTGGCGGCGCGCCGTCTCGGGCGGCCCGAACCGGTGATCGTGCTCAGCCACGTTCCGCCGCGAGGCGCCGGCGACATCCCGAACGGCGGCTATCACCTCGGCTTTCGGGGCTACTCGTGGCTGATGGGGCGGCTGCGGCCGCCGCTGTGGCTCCACGGCCACACCCCTATCGCCGCGGCGATGGAGTGGCACCTCCGGCGCGGCCCGACGACCGTCGTCAACGTGACCGGCGCGGTGGTCATCGAAATATGGGCGCCCGGCTCGTGGCACGCGTCGAAGCCAAGACCGGCGGATCCAACGCCGGCATAAGCCGCCCGGCGGCCGGTATCCGCTGGCGCCCGGCGAGCGCAGGCCGAGGCGGATCCGAGCATCGGAGCGAGCCCACTAGAACGTGCGTGAGCGAGAAGCGCAGGATCCAACGCCGGCCTGAGCCGCCCCGATCTGGTGACCGCTCGGCGCCCGGCGAGCGCAGGCCAAGGCGGATCCGAGCATCGGAGCGAGCGCACTAGAACTTGCGTGAGCGAGAAGCGCAGGATAGAACGCCGGCCTGAGCCGCCCGGCGCCGAGCTAGAGGGAGCGGGGGTCGGTCGCTTCCGGGTCGACGCCGAGCTCGCGCATCGCTGCCTCGGCGTCCTTGGGCGACAGCCGGCCGGCTCGGGCCAGGCCCACGATCGCGGCGGCGGCGATGTGCTGCGCGTCGACCTCGAAGAGCCGGCGCAGAGCCTCGCGAGCGTCCGAGCGGCCGAACCCGTCGGTGCCGAGGATCAGTCGGTTCTCCGGCAGCCACGGCGCCACCAGGTCCGGGTAGGCCCGAATCCAGTCGGTGGCAATGACGATCGGGCCACCCTCCGGAAGAACACGAGCCACGTGCGGAACGCGCGGCGGCGAGGCCGGATGGAGGCGATTCCACCGGTCGGCCGAGAGCCCGTCGGCCCGGAGCTGCTGGAACGACGTTGCGCTGTACACCTCGGCCGCGATGCCGCGATCGGCGAGGAGCTGCCGCGCGGCGACGACTTGCTGCAGGATCGAGCCGCTGCCGACCAGGCGCACCGGCCGATCGCCGACGTGCGCTTTCGCCGACGCGGCGGCGGGCTTCGCTCCGCGCTCGCCTTTGCCCAGCTCCGGCGCGGCCATGAGCCGGTAGATGCCGCTGACGATCTGCCCGTCCGTGAGATCGGGCGCCCGACCGGGCATGGCGTAGTTCTCGTTGTAGAGCGTGATGTAGTAGAAGACGTCCTCGCCCCGGGCCCACATGCGGTCGATGCCCTCCCGGACGATCGCCGCCAGCTCGTAGGCGTAGGCCGGGTCGTAGGCGCGAACGTTCGGGATGACAGAGGCCAGCACGTGCGAGTGGCCGTCGTCGTGTTGGAGACCCTCGCCCGTCAGCGTCG
Organism: uncultured Anaerolineaceae bacterium; assembly: GCA_964529245.1. Taxonomy (GTDB): domain Bacteria; phylum Chloroflexota; class Limnocylindria; order Limnocylindrales; family CSP1-4; genus Fen-1039. The sequence continues at coordinate 108 of CAZGUS010000033.1, read as the reverse complement.
TCCGGCCGGCGGTGGCCCCCATGACGAACCCTCGCCCGCGCACGTCGCCGAGCGCCCAGAACTGGTCGCCGGTCCGCTGGAAGCCGAACATCGAGTAGAAGATGTAGA
>CAZGUS010000032.1:0-21095 GCA_964529245.1 uncultured Anaerolineaceae bacterium | reverse complement strand
GCCGCCGCGACGGGCATCGCCGGCGCGACCGGCATCGCCGGCGCGACGGGCATCGCCGCCGCGACGGGCATCGCCGGCGCCGGCCCCACATACGGGCCCGGGAAAGGCGCCTGCGCCGGAGGTGCGGCGTACGGCCCCGGGTACTGGCCCCGTGGCGCCGGAGCCACGGGCGCGGTCAGCAAAGGCATCGCGCTGAGCTGGGCTCGAATGGCGCGGATCTTGAGTCGCTGGGCGTCGAGCGCCGGATCGGTGGGCGTGTCGCAGGCGCTCCGGATCATCGCGTATTCGACCTGAGCCGCTTGCAACCTGCCGGTCAGCCTCGAGGCCAGCGGTCCACGCAGACGACCCGCCGCCGATCGAGCCTTTCGTCGCGACCACAGGCTGCCCAGAGACGCCGTCTCGGCTTCGGTGATGACCTCCGGTTCCGGCTCGCCGGCGACGATCGCCCGGAAGTTCTTCTCCTCGCTGCGGGTCGCGAACAGGACCATCAAGATCAGCAGCAGGAGGAAGGGCAGCCCCTTGACCAGGCCGTACTCGATCCATTGGAAGGTGCTCGGCTTGTCGACGCCGGGGGCGACCGCGAGGATGGACGTCATCCACGGCGAATCCCACACGAAATGGGCGCCGGCGCCCGCGACGACGAGCGCGCCGAAGACGAGCAGGCGTCTGGGGAGAGCCTGCTGCCGGCGAGTCGCGAAATACGCAAAGCCCATGCCGGTCAACCCGGCGAAGAGCACGTGGCTGTACAGGCCGCCGGCGATGATCCGGACGAAGAAGGTGTCGATTACGGGCCCGGTCTGATCCGTGCCTCCGAGAGCCGCGGCGGCGTTGATGAAGTAGGAGACATCTTCGACGACGGTGAACCCGAGGCCGATCATGGCGCCGTAGACGAACCCGTCCATGACGCCGTCGAACTCGGACGGGACGATCAGGAACAGCAGGACGACGCCGGCCAGCTTGAGGATCTCCTCGGTCACCGGGGCGACCACCGCGGCGCCCCAGTCGGTCGTGAAGTTGGCCGGGGCGACCTTGCCCAGGACCGAGAGCCAGGCGTCGTTGGCGTAGCCGGCCAGGCTGACCGCGATGACGCCGCCCCAGATGAGCGCCGCGGCGATCATCAGCTTCGGTTCGCGCTCGAAGAGATCGAGCCGATACACGATCACGAAGACAGGCACCGCATAGAGCAGGACCAGGCCCCAGGACAGGGCCAGCGCCGTGGGCAGCTGGCTGAATGCCGATTGCTCGTCGTAGAAGAGATAGCCGCCGATGCCGAGCAGCACGAGGAAGAGCCAGAATGCCGGCTGGCGCGGCTGGATCAACGAGGCCTGGATGCCCCAGCGCGGGGCGGGAGCGGCCCGGCCCGGGGAGCTCGGTGCGGCGGAGGCGTTCATCGTCCCACCTCGACGCTGGAGATCATGGCCTTGAGGTCGTCCGTGACGCTCGACAGATCGCCCTGGGACGTGGCGACGACGAATTCGACCGCGTCGCCGCCGTCGAGTACGCAGACGAGCTCTCCGTCGACGGTTCCCGATCCGGATGAGCCGGACACGATCGCCTCGAAACCGGCCGCGGCGGCGACGTGGCCGCCGATGGGCTTGTCGACCGGGTCGCCGAACGAGATCTGCGCCGCGTCCGCGGAGAGCGCCTTCTCGGCGTCCTGGAGAGCCGCGTCGGCGGTTCCCGAGTAGGGAGTGGCGGCGATCGTCAGCTCCACGTTGGCCTTCTGAAGCTCGACGCCGCCGCCGCTGTCGCTCGTATCCACCAGGATCCAACCCGGGGCGGCGGTGATCGTCACCGCGTCGCCCACGTTCACGATTCCGGCGCTCGGAGCGGCGATCACCTTGTCCAGGCCGATGCCGCCCAGGACCACGGCCGCGATGACGGCCGCGACACATATCGTGGGCAGCCACTTCTGTCGATCGAACAGCGGTGCGCGCCTCGCGGTTGGGGCGAAGACGGCCGGCGCCCGGGTGGCCGTGGGCTGGACGAATCCGGGCTGCGCCGATGCCGGCGGCCCGGCTGGCGTGGAGGCTTGAACGGGCCGACCGGGCGTCTCTTCAGCCGCTCGCGCGGGCGATTCGGCGTTCGGCGGCTGGGCGCCTGCAGCTGCCTGGCCCGTGCCGGACCACGGCGGAGGCACTGCCGGCACAGCCCAACGCGGCACAGCCGCATCGTCGTCGGTCCCCGAGTCGCCTGACTGCGGCACGTTCGATGCGTCTGGAGGCAGGGAGCTCATGGCGGACCGACTCCTCCTTCTCGCCGGTAGGGCGATCCACGGCCGGTGGGCGGCCGTTGCGCCGTTGCGGACATCGTACGGGCGCCGGCGGCGCTTGGGGAGCCCCAAATCGATCGGCCGGGACCGCCGCCGGACTGGTCCCCAGTGGCCCACGGCACGCCCCGCGGCGGGGCACAATGGCGTGGCCACACCAACGAACAGCGCGGGGAGTCGCCGAATGTCCGTAGAAGTGCCGGGCCGCCGAGGCTCGAGGTCGCCGCTGACTCCCCTGAAGAACGTTTTCGATCAGACGGGACCGGCGAATCGGCAGCTCACTTTCGGGCTCGCGGCGCTGTTCGTCATCCTGATGCTGAGCGTCCTGCCGGGCTTCCTGACGTGGTATTTCGGCGTGGACCTGGAGATTCCGCTGCGGGCCGCCGGGCGCTTCGCCGGCGGCGGACAGCCATACCTGGCTTCGAGCTTCTCGGAGACCACGGGTCCGGGCCTGCCGTTCCTCTATCCGCCGTGGCTGCTCCCGATCCTGGTCCCGATCGCGTCGCTGCCGCGGACCGCCGTCCTGGCCGTGTGGCTCGCGTTCGGGCTCGCGACGGCGGTGTGGACGTGCCGCCGCCTCTCCATGCCGTGGATCGCGATTCCGTTCGTCCTGATGTGGCCGCCCTTCACCGAGGGGCTGGTGACCGGCAACGTACAGCTGTGGCAATTCGCGGCCTTCGCCGCGCTCTTCTACCTGCCCGGGCAGAGCTGGTCGCCGCGGCCCCGGGACGTCGGGCACGAGCGCGTCTCGGCGGGGAGTGGCGCCGGCGAGGCCGGCGACAAACGGGCCGCCCTCCGCGCCGACCTGACCGACGGCCTGCTGGCGGCCGGGGTCGGCGCCATGAAGTACACCCAGCTGCTGCCTCTCGCGTGGCTGCTGCGGCCCCGGTTGCGCGCGGCGGTCATCGGCGGAGTGGCTCTGGCCGTGGTCATCGTGGCCATGCTCCCGTTCACCGGCATCGGCATCTACCGCGACTGGCTCGACCAGCTGGGCCGCGCCGCAGATCCTTCGTGGCAGGCCGTCGGGGCGCCGTTGGCCTTCCTCGTGGGCCAGAAGCTGGCGTACTTCGCGACCGCGGCCGCGGTCCTTGCCTGCTTCTTCATCCGCGGCCGCGACGCCGGGGCGTGGATCGGCATCGCGCTCATCGTGGCCGCGCCGAGCATCCACGGCTACGGCTTCCTCTTCCTCGTGCCCGCCCTGCTCACGATTCGCCGCGACCTGGCGATCTCCCTGGCCGTGATCATCTCGCGCTACAACCCGTACGGCTGCTGGGCCGCGGTTCTCGTCGCCGCCGTGACCCTCCTGGCATCCAATCGTTTCCCGGCGCTGCGGGTTCCGACCGAGGAGGTCCAGACCGATGCCTGACACGAGCGCGGCCGGACCCACGCCCGAACCGGCCGGATCGGAGATCGAGCGCCCGCGCCTCGCCCGCGCCGCCGGCGTCGCCGGCCTGCTCGTGCCCGTCGTTTGGGCCGCGAGTGTCGGCCTGGAGATCAGTCAGGGCCAGCTGAGCCACTCGCTCGTCTCGCGGCCGGAGCGTCTCTTCGGCGCCGCCGACTCGCGCTGGTTCGCGGTCCTGCTCGTAGCCGGCGCCGTCCTGGCGATCCTCCAACTGCTGGTCGCGGGCGGCATGCTGCTCCGCGCCGAACGGCGGCGTGTGGCCGGCGTCGCCTTCGCGGTGGCGGCGGTAGCGGCCGGCGCGAGATACGGCGTCGCGGTCCTGGCGCCGGACCCTCACCTGTACGGCGTCAGCCAGGCTCGTGGCCTCGCGGCGCTGGTTCTGCTGGCGGCGATGCCGGCCGCGCTTGTCCTCGCGGGCGCGGCGCTCGGCGGACGCGGCCGGGCCACGGCGTGGCTCGCGGCGGTCATCGCCGTGGCGATGGTCTGGGTGGCGGTCGACTGGACGGTCTGGAGCCTCCGATCTGGCGCGCTGCAGCCGCAGCTCTGGGCGGTCGAGCCGGTCGAGGCGCTGGCCGCCGCCTGGTTCGCCGTGGCCGGGCTCCGGCTGCTCGGCCTTCCGGCGTGGATCCGGTCGCGCTTCGCACCTGAGCCCGCGGCGGGGTCCGAGCCGGGCCGGGCGTCGGGCATGCGCCTGCCGGCCGTTCCCGGCCCCGGCCGGAAGGCTTCGGTCGTGCTCGTCCTTGCCGCAGTCGTCGGCGTCGTCGGCGTCTCGGGCCCGTTCGTGCGCGACTACGCGCCGACGATCGGCTCGCAGCTGGCCGGCCGAACGCAGGTCGAAACGATCCGGGTCGGCGACGTCGACCGCACCTACCGCATCTACCGGCCGGCTCGGCCGGCGGCCCAACCCGGCCTCGTGTTCGTCCTGCACGGCGTCTTCGGCGACGGCTTCATCATGGAGGCGAACAGCGGCTTCGACGCCCAGGCCGACCGGCTCGGCTGGATCGCCGTCTACCCCGACGGCGTGGCCGACGGCTGGGACTCCTTCGGCAGCGGCCCGACGTGGGGCCTGCACCCCGGCGCCGACGACGTGGCCTTCATCTCCGACATGATCGACCGGCTGGAGGGGAGCGACGCCGTCGACCCGAGCCGGGTCTACGTCACCGGCCTTTCGCGAGGCGCGATGATGACCTACCGGCTGGGTTGCGAACTGTCCGATCGAATCGCGGCCATCGCCCCAGTTTCGGGAAACATGGCGACGGCCGACGGCAGCGCCGACGTCCCGTGCACCCTCGCGCGGCCCGTTTCCGTGCTGGCGATCCACGGCACCGCCGACGGCACGATCCCGATAGACGGCGGGACTGTGGACATCAAGTTCTCGCCCCTCGCCGACGTCATCGCCCGCTGGCGCACCCTCGACGCCTGCGCCGGCACCCAGGCCGTCACGGTCGACGGCGCGTCGACGACCACGAGCTGGGCCTGCCGTGGCGGCAGCACCGTCGCCGTGCGCGTCGTCGACGGCGGCTATCACACCTGGCCTGTCCGGTCCTCGTCCCCCGCTCCGTCGGGCCCGGACGACTTCGACGCCGCGCGCCTGATCGCCGACTTCTTCGTCGCTCACCCTCTGATCGCGGCCGGCGGCTGATTCGGCGGCGGTCGACGAAGCTGCTCAGGGCCGCTGCCAGCGTTCCTGGTCGTCGCCCTGCGGCCACGCCGGACCCGGCGGATCCTCGTATTCGACCTTTCGCGCCGCCAATTCCTCTTGCTCGGCCGCGCGACGGGCCTGCCGTTCGGCCCATTCCGGGAAGAGAGCCTCGGCCAGCGCTCGATATTGGAACGGGTTGGCCAGCCCGAAGACGATGGCGATCAAGCCCACGAACGCCAGGCCGTGGGTGAACGCGAAGACGGCCACGACCGCGCTGAAGATCATGCTGAACGCGATCGCGATGGCGCCGCCGCGTACGCCGAACGCGAGCCTCATGGCGTGCGTCACGGCACTGCCGCCGTCGAGCCCGGTGATCGGCAGCAGGTTGAAGAGGCCCCAGCCCAGGTTCACGAAGGTCCAGATCGCGACGGCCGAACGCACCTCGTGGCCCTGGCCGGCAACCGTGCCTTCGAGCGCCAGCCCGATCGCGCCGAGGACGAGCCCCACGCTCGGCCCGGCGAGCGAAACCAGCAGCCACTCCCGATCCGGAAGCGCCGCCGCGGCCTCCTGGTCGTTGGGGATCGCCAGCCCGCCCATCGCCCAGAAGCGGATCGACGACTCCAGCCCGTAACGTCTGAAGACCAGGGCGTGGCCCAGTTCGTGGGCAGTGATCGCGAACGTGCCGAAGGCCAGCCATACGACGAGCTCGATGCCGGTCAGGCGGGTCAGGTACCCGAGGACCAGCATCACCACCGGGAAAGCGAAACCGATCGTGATCGGGAAGCCGAGAACCCTGAAAGTGACGGTCATTCGCTGGCTCGGCTCCTGGGGCGTCCGGTCGGGGACGGATCGGCTGTCGATCGAGGGTAGCGCGCAAATCCGAATCGGGCGGCAGCCCCGCCGGTCGGCCCGAGCCTCGCGCTACTCGGACGTGAGCTGCAGGTAGTCGCCCGGTCGGAAGCCCATCGCCTCGTACAGCGGCCGACCATCGGCGCTGGCGCGGAGCCAGATGCGGCGGACGCCGGCCGCCCGGGCCTGCTCGACGACCCTCTCGACCAGCGCGCGCGCCAGCCCCATCCGACGGGCGTCGGGCCGCGTGTAGACATTGAGGATGTAGGCCTCGAGGCCGCTCGGGTTCACCGGACCGGGCGGGTGGGCGAACCAGAGCAGCCCGGCCGTAGCCTCGGGAGTGCCGTCCACGTCCGCGATCCAGGCCGCGTAGTCGTGCCCGAAATGCTCGCCCAGCCAGCGCTCATTGGCCTGGCGCAGCGCAACCGGATCGGCGCGCCGGGCTGCCCGCGCCGCCTCGGCGCGCGATTCGTCGGAGAACAGATCCGCGAGCATGGCCAGCCGGAATTCGAGCAGCCTGGCCAGGTCCGCGGCAGTCGCCGGGCGGACGGCGATGCGGCCGTTGCCGAAGGATTGAGTCATCCTCGAATGATGCGCGCCGAGCGTTGGCGGCGCCACCTCCCCTGCGGGGGCGTTCCGCGTCGCCGGATCCCGGCAGGCGGACGGGGCTGGCGAAACCGAAGCTCCTGAGCGAAGATCGTTCGGGCTCGATCGCGACTCCCGGAACCGCACCCAGATTGGGGCGCCGGAGCGCCGAGCCCGGCAAGGGGGCCGACATGGACGCGAACCAGACCAGAACCCGAATCAGCGGAATCAGGACCGTGGGAATACCGGTCCGGGACCAGAACCGCGCCCTCGAGTTCTACACCCAGAAGCTCGGCCTCGAGAAGCGACTCGACACCGAGTACGGGGCCGAGCGCTGGATCGAGGTGGCGCCCCCGGGCTCGACCACGACCCTGGCTCTGGTCCGCGGGCCCGACCAGGTCCGGATTGGGATCGACACCCAGATCCGCCTGACGACGGACGACGCGGAGGCCACGCATGCGGATCTGCGAAGCCGCGGTGTCGACGTGGACGCGGAGATCCGGCGCTACCCCGTGCCGATGTTCACCCTGCGCGACCCCGACGGCAACCGCGTGGTGATAGTCGAGCAGCGGTAGCTGTTCGACCCGGAGCCTGCCGCCGGACCCGAGTTGAGTGGCACCGGTCGCCGGCCAAAACGTGGCGCGGCGAGCCTCGTGCCGAAGCCGGCGTTCCGGCACCGAGGACGATTCTGACCCGGTTTCGGCTGAGGTCTACACTCAATGCGACAGACGACCCGACCGTTCTGACGTCGAGCCGATGCCTAACTCATCGGAGCACGGAAATGGACGACAAGTCTGAGTTCCAGGGCAGTTTCAGCGAGGGCAGTTCGGGGGTGAGTCGCGATCACGAAGGGCATCTGATGAGAGGCTCCTTCGGCGACGGCAATTGCCCAGAGTGCGTGAAGCTCGTCGACGGCCACGCTCAGCACACCAAGGGCAGCTTCAGCGAGGGCAGCCAGGGATTGAGCCGCGACGAAGAAGGCGACCTCGCGAGAGGGTCCTTCGGCGATGCCGACTGCCCGATCTGCCGCGTCGAAGCCAGGTAGTCGGGCGATCAACTGTCCGGGCGGTCAACCGCGACGCTCGCTCAACGACAATCATCGCCATCGATCGGGTCGGCCGAGACGCCGAACAGCCCAAGAAACCCTCAAGCCGCTCGGGTCCCCCGGGCGGCTTGTCAGTATCTGCCCACTAGTTCCCGCGGCGAGGCGGGAAGGCTGGTAGGGGAGGGAGGATTCGAACCTCCAACCGGGGCTGTATAAGAGCCATGCTCTAACCGTTGAGCTACTCCCCCGCCGGGCGACGATCGTACACCAGCGGGCGGCCCGGGCGCCGACGAAACGCGGTCGGGCGCCGCGTCGGGCTCGCACGTCGGGCCGGCGCCGGGGGCGCCATTCCGGTCCGCCCTATTCGAGGCCGCCGCGGAGGACCTGGATCGTGGGCCGGTGCGGGATCGTCTCGGGGGTGTGGGCGGCGACCAGCGCCACGCCCTCGGCGAAGCGGCGCAGCTCGTGGTCGGTGTTGTAGAAGCCGACGCTGATACGGATCGCGTCGAGCGGCGGGATCGTTCGGGCGATGCACAGCGTTCGCTGCGACAGCTCGTGCAGCGCCGGGCCGGACTTCCAGCCAGTGATGCGGAAAGTGACGAGCCCGGCCATGTGGTCCGCCGGCGTCACGACCTCGACCCCGGGGATCGCCGCCAGCATCGCGCTGGCCTCACCGGCCAGGCGGGCGACGCGCTCGAACATCCAGTCGAGGCCGACGTACATCGAGAGCCAGGCCGTGCTTCGGGCGAAGCCCAGGATCGAAGGCTGGTGGAAGCCGGCCGACTCGAAGCGCCGGGCGTCGGGCCAGAGCTTGCCCTCGGCGGCCAGGTCGAGCGATTCAAAGTCGGCGTATCCGGCGAACGTCAGGCGCGGCCGATCCATGACCGACTCCGCGCAGTACAACGCGCCCGTGCCCTCCGGTCCGAGCAGCCACTTCTGGCCCGGAACGGCGTAGAAGTCCGCTCCAAGCTCCTCGACCGAAACCGGGATGGCGCCGACCGACTGCGCGCCGTCGACCGCGACGAGAGCTCCGCGCGAGTGCGCCAGCTCGGCGATCTCGGCAATCGGGAGGCGAGCGCCGGTTGCCCACGTCACGTGCGAGAGGACGACCAGGCGCGTCTTCGGCGCGATCGCCCTATCCAGCGCCGCAAGCACCTCGGCCGGATCGCCGCCGCTGCCGATATCGGCGATGGCCAGCTCCACGCCCAGCCGGTTGCGCAATGCCCACAGCGGCCCAAGGGCGCCGGAGTGCTCGAGCGAGGTCGTGACCACGCGATCGCCAGCGTGCCAGTCGACCGCCCACGTCGCGACGTTCATGCCGCCGGTCGTGGCGTGGGTCAACGCCATCCGGCGCGGTTCGGTCCCGAGCACCGCCGCGATGGCCGCGCGGGCCTCGTTCATGCGCTCCGCCGAGTCCTTCCAGTACGCCATGTCGGCGCGGCCGGTGCGCAGCTCGATCCCCTCCAGCTCGGCCATCGCCCGGGCGGTTTCGCGCGGCAGTGGACCGCAGGTGCCGGCGTTGAGGAAGATGCCGGCGGCGGTAGCCGGCAGAGCCTCGCGGACCGCGGCAATCTTCTCGTCGTCGGGCATGAATGGACCAACCATCGGTTCTTATGATAGACGCCACCACGTGGAGTCCCATCTCGCGGGAGGGTCGAGCTTGGGGATCATCGGATACCGGCGGCCGGAGCTTCTGGCGACGCCCGAATGGCTGGCCGAGAACATCGCCCGGCCGGGCTTCCAGATTCTCGACGCGCGCTGGCGCCCCGACGGATCCGGGCGGCGCCTCTACGCCGCCGGCCACATTCCCGGGGCCTCCTATCTTGACTGGCGAACGGATCTGGTGGAGCCCGACGACGAAAGCGAGCTGCTCCTCCTGGCCGGTCCGGCGCATTTCACGGCGGCGATGAGCAGGGCGGGGCTGGGGAACGGCATGGTCGCGGTCGTGTACGACGACACTGGCAATTCCTATGCCGCCCGGACGTGGTGGACTCTGCGGGTCTACGGCTTCGACTCGACGCGCATCTTGATGGGCGGCATGGAGGGATGGCGGGCGCTGTCGCAGCCGGTCTCGGGCGCACTCGAGCTGCGGCCGCCGACGACGTTCACGCCGCGGATGGAATCGCGCCTGCGCCTTAGCGCGGCCGAAGTGCGCGAGCTGCTCGAGTCGGAGGACATCCAGCTGCTCGACGCGCGAGCTCCATCCGAATACGCCGGCCACGCGGGCACGACACGCCGGCTGGGCCACATCCCCGGTGCGTTCAACGTGCCTGCGGCGGCCACGACCGAACCTCGAACGGGGCGCTTCCGCCCGGCCGAGGACCTTTGGGCGCTGCTGCGCCGAGCCGGCGTCAACGCGCGGCGGCGCCTGATCTGCTACGACACCACCGGCCTCGGGGCCTGCAAGCTGGCCTTCGCGCTGTCACTCATCGGCCACCAGGATGTGGCGGTGTACGACGGTGGCTGGGCCGAATGGGGCGATCGACTGGACCTGCCGATCGCGCGCTGAGCGGGCCGTCGGGCGCGTGGCCGGGGCCGTGGCGGGGGCCGTGGTCGGCGGGGCGCGGCGACCGGGAACCGGCGCGGCCGCGAAATGGCGCTCGGGCCTACCAGGGGTTCGAGCCGGCGTCCGAATCCGAGTGCGCGGGACCGCCCTCGCCCTGCCATTCGACGCCGGCCGCGATGCAGACATGGGCCCGGGCGTGGTTGACCACGAGCAGATCGACGTGGTTCGGCGCCTCGGCCACGCCGTAGGCCCAGTACTTCGCCCCCGTCACGGGCACGAAACGCTCTCCGTACGCGTCCAGCGCGATCCGCAGCTCGGACTCGTACGGCAGGTGGATGGTGCCTTCCACGGTGAACGGCGGCAGCAGGAGCGTCGCCTTGACCGGCACCTTCGGCATCCTCATCTTGGAGGCAGGCTCGGCGGACTCGGCGGCATGAACGAACAGCACGTCGCTCAGCCGAACCTGGGCCGCCGCGCCGCTCGCCACGACGCGGCGCGATCCGACCTCCATGAACGTGGCGTCCTGGAGGACCAGGCTGGTGGTGTCCGGCTCGTTGACCAGGTCGGTCAGACGGCGGACGCGCGTGAGGATCGTGCCCTGGATGACGAGCTTGTCGGTCACCAGGGTCAGAGGGAGTTCTTGCACGGGATTGAATGCGCCGAACATGCCGGCAGGATACCGGCGCGCGGCCGCCGTTTGGATGGTCCATCCGTGGGCTGTGAATGGGACGATCGTTCGGGCCGGGTTTCGGGCCGGGTTTCGGGCCGGGCCGGCCGCGTTGCCGGGTTCGGCCGGGTCGCCGGGGCGGCGTCCGGCGCCTCGCCGGGTTCGGGCCGCCCCCGTCGGCCGCGTCGCCCGGCCCTCGCCGCGCGAGGTGCCGTTCGGCCTCAGCCGCCCGACCGGCGGGCCTGGGCGGTGACCAGATACTCGGCCCCGGTCTGGAGCTCGGCATACAGCCGTTCGACGGTCTGGACCGTGTCGATCTCGTCGGTGCCCTTGTCCAGGCGCAATCGGACGATCCGCGGGAAGCGCAGGGCGAAGCCCGACTGGTGGCGCGTGGAGCGCTGGATGACGTCGAACGCGATCTCGACCACGACCGTCGGCTCGACCAGCCGGAAGCGGCCGAACTGGCGGATGGTGTGCGCCTCGAACCAGCGCGTCATCGTTGCGATCTCGGCGTCCGTCAGGCCGGTGTAGGCCTTGCCGATCGTGACGTTCCTGGCGCCGGCCACGTCGCGGACGGCGAAGGTGTAGTCCGACAGGACCCCGTGGCGTTTGCCGTGGCCCGCCTCCGCCCCGACGACCACGCAATCGAGGGTGGCCAGCGCCCGCTTCATCTTGAGCCAGCCCAGGCCCCGCCGGCCCGGGGAGTACCCGCTCAGCGGGTCCTTCACCATCAAGCCTTCGTTGCGCCGCGCCCGCGCCTCGCCGAAGACCCGATCCAGCGCCTCGACGGAATCGGCGCTCATGAGGTGCGACAGCGCGAAGCGCCCGCCGTCGGCGATGGTCGGCAGATCCAGCGCCTCGAGGCGCCGGCGTCGGTCCGCGAGCGGAGCGGCGAGAAGCGCCTCCACGGGTGCGGCTCCATCCCGCCCGCCGCCGCCGGCGGAGCGCGGCCCCTCGGCCAGCAGGTCGAAGGCGACGTACACGACCGGGACGTCCGCCTGGACTTTCGCCGTCGGGTCCTTGCGGCCCAGCCGCGCCTGCAGGGTCAGGAACGGCAGGACGTGGCCGTCAGCATAGGCCAGGACCTCGCCGTCGAGGATGCCGTCCCAGGGCAGGCTCCTCGCCTCCTCGACGATCTCGGGGAACTGGTCGCTGATGTCGTGGAGGTCGCGCGAGTAGAGGCGCGCCTCGCCGCCGAGGCGGTGGAGCTGGGCGCGGATGCCGTCGTACTTGTCCTCGACCCAAACCGTCGGACCGAGGCGCGCGATTATCTCGGCCGCATCCTCGGCCGGCGAGGCGAGCATGAACTTGATGGGGTGGAGCAGCCGCAGACGCGCTTCGCCCAGACGCCCCTCTTTGGCGAGCACGGCGGTCTCGCCCACGTCGCCGGTGAGCATCCCCGCCAGCTGCACCTCCGCGGCCGGTCTCTCGAATGCCTCGGCGATGGCCGCCTCCAGCAGCCCATCGCGCAGCCCGATGCGCAGTTCGCCGGTGAGGACCTTGACGACGTACTTGGCGGTGACGCAGTCGCAGCGCCGAAGCAGCGCTCCGAAGACGGCACTCTTGGCCGGCGCGCCGGACGCCGCCTCCATGGCCGCGAAGGCCTCGGCCACTTCCACCAACCCCGGGGAGGCGCTCGGGTCGGGCTCTTCGGGGCGAGAGGCGAGGACGTCGGCGACCGCGACGCCCAGGTCCGACGACCGATCGTAGGCCTCGCCCAGGGCTCCGGCCGTGGTGCTCGCGACCTTCGTGACGGCCGCCGATATGGCCGCCCAGCCGAGGCCGACAGCGCGCTGGTCCGACTCGGGGAAGGGCCGGCCCGAAAGGAAGACGGCCGCCGCACGAAGCTCGTCGTTGTTGAGCCAGACCAGATAGCGGGCCAGCAGAGCCGTCTTTTCGGAGGTGCGGGTGGTGCTCCCGACACGCTCGGCCAACTCGCTCCAGCCACGCATGGCGGCGATGGTATACCTTCGCTTTGTGAAGCCCGCCCGATGCACCTGCCGTGACTCATTCTGGCGAACCCACGCCCGAATCGGCTCCCGGCACGGCCTCCTGAGCGGCCACGGCGGACTCCCATGACGATCATGCCCGAGCGGCATGCCTGGCGGCCGGAGTCAATCGTTGGACCGCGTGTGGTCCTGCGCCGCCATCGCCCCGAGAACCTCAAGGCGTTCATGCGCTGGTATGCCGACCCGGAGGTCGCGCGGTTGACGCGCTACCAGATCGCGCCGCTGACGACCGAGGAAATCCAGCACTTCTTCCACGGCCGAATCATGGGCGCGGATTTCCTGGCCATGGCGATACACGTCCGCGAAACCGACCGATTGATCGGGACCTGCGCCTTCAGCCAGCTCGACGGCGACAACGGCTCGGTTCTCTTCCACATCACGATCGGCGAGAAGGATGCGTGGGGGCACGGCTACGGCTCCGAGGCCACAGGGCTGATGGTCGCCCACGCCTTCACGCGGCTGGCCCTACATCGGGTGGCGCTGACCGTGTTCGAGTTCAACACCCGCGCCATTCGCGCCTATCAGAAGTGCGGCTTCGCGATCGAGGGCAGCGCTCGAGGCGCGATATTCCGCGACGGCCGCTTCTGGGACGAGATCCACATGAGCATCCTCGCCGACGAATGGGAGGCGAGGCGGCAGCCCGGCTGATCGGGCGAAGTGAGCGCGCCCGTGGGCAAACGCGGAGCGGCGAGCGAGCCCGTCAGGCCGTTGCGGCAACCGCCTGCTTGGCAAGGTAGGCATCGACGATGCCCTGCAGCGTTGCCCCACCCAGCTTCTCGAGGATTGCGCCCTCGGCCGCGAAGAAGACGTCGTGGACGCCGCACTCGCCGTCCTGGCCGCAGGCCGTCCCGCGCATGACGCAGATCTGGCGATGAGGATCGCCCTCCACCGCCTCGATGACAGTGAGCAACGTCACCGACGACGCGGGCCTGGCCAGACGATATCCGCCGGCGCGGCCCGGATGTGCTTCGACGAGACCGGCTCGCGTGAGGTCGCCCATGATCTGAGGCAGGAACCGCGGCGGGATCTTCATCTCCTCGGCCATCCTGCGGCTGCTCATCAGGCCTTCCTTGGCCATGGTGAGAGACAGCATGGCCCGGATGGCGTAGTCGCTGCGTTTGGTCAGATCTAGTCGCATGGTCAAACAGTATCGCCCCGTCGCGCAAGGCGACCCCCTGCCGTTGGTCCCGCCGTCGAGTGACACGCGGCAGAAAGTGCACCGAATTAGGTGGTGATATGTCCGCCCGCGCTCCCGAACGCCTGAGGAGCGGCCGCTCGTGCGACCGCTCCTCGTGTTGAGCGGACGGTTCGCCGTCCGGCTGATTTCAGCCGATCAGGTAGCTCACGGTGACCTGGACCGTCACGTCCGTGGTGCCCGACTGGATCGGCGTCGAGACGGAAGGAGCGGCTGCCGAAGCCGCCATGCCGGACCCGTAGTAGTAGGTGACCGGAGTGGTCGTGACCTCGCTGATCGTGGCCACGCCGGTGATGGCGACGCCGGCCGCCTGAGCGAGTGCGTTGGCCCTCGTTCGGGCGTCGGTCATGGCGAGCTGACGGGCTTGGGCTTCGGCTGCGGTCGTGTTGTCGAGGCGGAACGTGATGCCCTGGACGGTCGTCGCGCCCGCGGCCGTCGAATCGTCGACGACGGCAGCCACGCCGGTCAGGTCGCGTACGGTGACCTTGATGGTGTTGCTGTACGTGTAACCGGTCAGCGCGGGCACCGACTTGCCGGAGCTGTAGTCGTAGTTCGGGCTGAGGCTAAGGTTGACGGTGGTGATGTCCTTGTCCGCCACGCCGTCTTTCTTGACCGCGGCGAGGACCGCTGTCATGGCCGTGGCCGCCGCCGCGCGAGCATCCTTGACGGTCGGTTTGGTGGCCGAGACGCCGAGCACGACATCGGCCACATCGGGCGCGACGCTGACGTCGCCGGAGCCCGAAACGGTGATCGTGTGTTCGGGCGCACCGGAAGCCGCGGCGGCCGTCAGGCCGTTGGGCGCATAGGAGGTGCCGGGCGTGGTCGAGGCGGAGGTGAGGTGGTTGGCGATGATCGGCCCCGCCATCAGCCCGACGAGCAGGCTCGCGGCAGCGGTCAGGGCGACGATGCGGCCGGTTGTCAGGCGAGGTGGTCTGCTCGATTCCTGTGGGGTGGCCGGCTCGGTCGGCTCGTGCTTCGCGTCGGTGATCTTGTCGTCCATGGTGTTCTCCTCGCTGTGGCCGGTCGATGGCGTTGCCGGTGGTTGCGTCGCGAAAGCCTCGCCCCTCTCGGGCGGTTCACCGGCTCTGACGCCGCCGACACGGCTGCGGTTCCGTGGGGGCGTGGTTCGCGGCGGCAGAGCGCGTGGCCGCGGGGCGCGTGGCGGCGAGCTCGCGCCTTGCCCGTCGTCGGCGCTACGATTGGCGGCGTGAGCACGACCGAAGGCAACCCCTGGCTGCGCGTCGCCCGACGCGTCGCGTACGACAACCCCTGGATCGAGATCCTCCACGACGACGTGGTCCGGCCGGACGGCAAGCCGGGCATCTATGGCGTCGTCCATTTCCGCCACCTGGCGATCGGAGTGGTCCCCATCGACGCGGAAGACCGCGTGCTGCTGGTGGGGCAATTCCGATACACCATGAACCACTACTCGTGGGAGGTCCCCGAGGGCGGCGGCGACTTCGACGAGATACCCGAGTCGGCCGCCCGGCGCGAGCTGGCTGAGGAGACCGGCTACGTCGGTGGAGAGTGGCGCGAACTGTGCCGCGCGGAGCTGTCCAACTCGGTCACCGACGAGGTGACCGTACTCTTCGTCGCCACCGGCCTCCAATCCGGGCCGGCTTCGCCCGAGGGCACGGAGCAGCTCCAGATTCGCTGGGTAGCCTTCGACGAAGTGATGGAGATGATCGCCGGCGGCGAGATCGTGGACGCGATGACGATCCTGGCGATGCAGCAGCTGGCCCTGGAGCGGGCGACCGGCCGGCATTGAACCGCTCCGCCGGGCGCTCCCCGCCTGACGGCCCGTGCGCCACGCGCGACGCTCCCTCGCCGGGCGCTCCCCACCTGACGGCCCCGGGCACCGCGGCAGGGTGAGGCGCCGCGGCGGGGCTCCGCCGTGATCCGCACCGCCGGGCACGAGGCCCGACCCGCCACCTATGACTCCTCCGACTACTATCTCGGCCACGGCGACTCCGCAACGGAGTCGTGGCCGTTCGAGCGCGCAGGGACCACGCCTGGCGAGCGTGGACCGCCTCCGTTTCGAGCCGCACAGGGATGGCCCGGGCACTTTCGAACGCGACGACGTCGGGTCGTAGTCAGCACAGTCATATCTGACAGGAACCACATGGCCGAGACTGCCGGCGCTCGCCCTTGCGCCAGGTCCCGGCAACCCCGGATCGGTTCGGCCAGCCAGCGCCGGAAGTCGCGGCCCCGGCCCGAACCCGCGACCCCGGCCCGAACCCCGCGGCGACCACCGCTCCGACCCGCGTGGACGCCCGTTCCGAACCCGCGGCAAGCGGCCGAACCCTGCGGCAAGCGGCCGGAACCCGCGGCAAGCGGCCGACGTCCGGCTCACGCCCAGACGCCCGGGCAGGGCCGGGCAAGTCGAGGGCCCTGGCCCGAAAGAGCGGCAACCGGCCGCTCGCCGGCCCGCCAGACGACATTCGAAGGCAATCGCGCCGCGTCGATGTATCATCCAGACTGCATAGGGTTTATGCGTCGAACAAGCCCCGGCCGGCCCCACGGCGGAGGCGCAACAGACCGGAGGCGCGTCATGGTCGGTTCCGCAACCGGAGGTCACGACCTCGATCCGCGCCGCGAAGCCCCGGCCACGGCCCACGACCTGGCCGCGCGCGACGAGGCCCCGTTCGTCAACCTGCGCGACCCGGCTCGCGCCCTGGGCCCCGACGGCCGGCCTGCCGTCAGCCGCCGCGCGGCGATCTGGGCGGACGTGCCGGACGAGCGCTGGAACGACTGGCGCTGGCAGCTCAGCAACCGCGTCAACAGCCTCGAGGAAGTCGGCCGCGTCCTGAACCTGACCGAAGAGGAGCGGGCCGGGCTCTCGTCGCCGGACAAGTTTCGGGTCGATGTGACGCCCTACTTCCTGAGCCTGATGGACCCGGACGATCCCAACGACCCGATCCGCCGCCAGGTCATCCCGACGGACTGCGAGCACGAAGCCTTCACTTCGATGATGGAGGACTCGCTGGCCGAGGATCGCCACTCCCCGGTTCCAGGGCTCGTGCATCGCTACCCGGACAGGGTCCTGATGCTGGTCACGACCCAATGCGCCAGTTATTGCCGCTACTGCACGCGGTCGCGCATCGTCGGCGACCCCACCCAGAACTTCAACCGCCACGACATCGAGGCCCAGCTCGACTACCTGCGCCGCACGCCTCAGGTCCGCGACGTGCTCCTCTCCGGCGGCGACGCCCTGACCCTCGCCCCCAAGCTCCTCGAATCGATCCTTCGCAGCCTGCGCGAGATCCCGCACATCGAGATCGTACGCATCGGCTCACGCGTGCCGGTCTTCCTGCCGCAGCGCATCGACGACGAGCTGTGCGACATGCTGGCGAAGTACCACCCGCTGTGGATGAACCTCCACTTCAACCACCCGAACGAGATCACGCCCGAGGTTTCGCGCGCCTGCGACAAGTTGACCCGAGCCGGCATCCCGATCGGCAACCAGTCGGTTCTGCTCGCGGGCGTCAACGACTGCCTCAACATTCAGAAGGCTCTCGTCCACAAGCTCGTCGAGAACCGCGTCCGGCCCTACTACCTCTACCAGTGCGACCTGGTCGAGGGCTCGGGACACTTCCGCACGCCGGTCGGCAAAGGCATCGAGATCATGGAGGGCCTGCGCGGCCACACCTCGGGCTACGCGGTCCCGACGTACATGATCGACGCGCCCGGCGGCGGCGGGAAGATCCCGGTCATGCCCAACTACCTGATCAGCTACTCCGACCACAAGGTCATCCTGCGCAACTACGAGGGCTACATCACGACCTACGAGGAGCCCCAGCAGTACACGCCGCACGACTCGGCCACCTGCAAGTACTGCCAGCATCCGCGCTTCGAGCCCGGCCAGGCCGGCGTGTCCGGGTTGCTCCAGGGCGACCGGCTGTGGATCGAGCCGGCCGGTTTCGAGCAGACTCACCGCCGCGGCAACGAGTCCGCGCACCGGCTCCAGGATCCGGGCAAATGGGTGCCCTTCGGGGTCGGACCGATCGAAGGAACGGCCGGCCGGCCTCTGCCGGGTCTGGAGTCGGGCTTCGACGCCCGGACGCAGGGGGACGCGGTGGCCCGGGAGGCGGGAGCCCCCGTGCCCGAGACCGGCGGCGCCGCCTCCGAGCAGCGTGCTCCGCTCGCGCCCGAGTTCGAATACGCCCCCGGCGAGGAGCCCCGTCCACGCGAGGGCGAACCGACGGGCTGGTCCCACGGGGAGTTGCTCTAGCCGCCGCCCCACGCCGTTCCGCGCTCCCGCCCCACGCCGTCGCATGCGCTCCCTGGCTGGCATCGGGCAACAGCGGGCGCGTACCATCCAGGCGGGCTCCGTCGGAGCGAACTGGGGAGGAACGAACGTGATAGCCGCCACATGGCCCGACGTTGGGAGCAGCCCGATCTTCATCCGGACATATGAAGGCGGCACATACGAGGATCTGATAGAGAGGTTCCACAGGGACGCCGTCCTCCTTCTTGCCCAGGGCTACGAGCCCGCCGGCCAGCACTACGTCGAGGGCGACTGGCCTTTGGTGATGGGGTTGATCGCGACGGTCTTGCTCGTGGTGGTGATCGGGGCGTTCCTGTGGGCCTATATGCTGCTGAGGCGCCCGACCGGCAGGCTGACGGTGACCTACGTCCGTCGACCCGACACGCGATAGCGGCCAGGCCCCGTAAGCTCGCGGAGCCGGCACGCGGCTCCGCCGCAGGACGCACTCGCCGTCGTGCGCTGGACTGATGCGGAGGCGGCCGTCGAGGCGTAACTTGCGACCATGCATCGAGCGATCGCCCTCCCGGCGCGCCAGTTCCGGCGGCTGCGCTGGAACCAGGACTACGTGGACGTGGCCATGGGAGTCGCCCTGGCAGCCGTCTCGCTGTTCAGTGTCTGGCGCGACTTCGACCGGCTGGACATCGTCAGCGCGCCGTTGCTGGTGTTGCAAACGCTGCCGGTCGCCGTACGCCGTCGAAACCCGAGGCGGACCCTCCTGGTCACCGGGTCTGCGACGATCCTCTACAGCCTGCTGGCCTACCCCTCGTCGCCCGCCCCGCTGGGCGTCCTGATCTCGTTCTACACGGTCGCCGCCTACGTCCCGCGGCGGCGAGCCGCCGCCGCGGCGATGGTCATGGCGGTCGGCGTCGCGATCAGTTTTGCCGCGTATGCCAGGTTCGACTCGCTGACCGATTGGCCCAGCGCACTGATCGATACCTATCTGGGCTGCGGCCTGGCCTGGGTCATCGGCGACAACCTGCGGGTCCGGCGCGCCTACACCGCCCAACTCGAGGAGCGGGCCGTCCAGCTGGAGCGTGAACGCGAGGAGAAGGCCGAACAGGCCGTGGCCCAGGAGCGCGCCCGCATCGCCCGCGAGCTCCACGACGTCGTCGCTCACCACGTCAGCGTCATGGTCGTCCAGGCCGCCGGCGCGCGGCGCATCCTCGAGAAGGATCCGGCCCAGGCCCGAGGCGCACTCGAGGCGGTCGAGCAGGCGGGCCGGACGGCTCTCGCGGAGATGCGGCGCATGCTCGAAGTCCTGCGCGCGGAGGACGCCGGCCTGGGTCCGCAACCCGGGCTGGCCGATCTGGAGCGTCTCGCCGCCCAGGTCAGAGAGGTCGGCCTGCCGGTCGAGCTGACGATCGAAGGCATGGATCTGCCGCTGCCGGCGGGCATGGACCTGGCGGCGTACCGGCTCGTCCAGGAAGCGCTGACGAACACGGT
The DNA here is from genome assembly GCA_964529245.1 of uncultured Anaerolineaceae bacterium. GTDB lineage: Bacteria > Chloroflexota > Limnocylindria > Limnocylindrales > CSP1-4 > Fen-1039. The sequence goes on along the minus strand of CAZGUS010000032.1, from coordinate 1,216 downwards.
CAAGCACGCCGGCAAGGCCACGGCCCGGGTCACAGTACGCCACGAACCCGAGGCCCTCGACATCGAGGTCACCGACGACGGGCGCGGAGCGGCGGCGCCGCTCCTGGCCGGCTCGGCAGAAGGCGGCCACGGTCAGATCGGGATGCGCGAGCGAGTGGCCCTCTACAACGGCGTGCTGGAAACGGGCCCCGTCTTCCCGGGCGGCTACCGCGTCCACGCCCGGTTCCCCCTGGACCCGTCGACGCGAGCAGGTTGCGCCACAACCGGCGAGGAGGCCGCGGCGCCGTCAGAAGGGGCCGCCGAAGGCGCGCGGACGCGTCGCGACCGCCAGCGAATGGCGGGCCACTCGACGGAACCGGAGCCAATGGTCGCGCCGCGGGTCGTGCCGCCGTTGATCGGCCGAGTGGTGCCGCCTCACCAAACGCCACGATCCGAAGATCGGCAGATACCGTCGACCAACCGCCGGGAGCCGTCGAAGACAGGGAGAAGCGAGCCGTGACGATCCGGGTTCTGCTGGTCGACGATCAGCCGCTGCTGCGTACCGGGTTCCGCATGATCCTCTCGGCCGAGCCGGATCTCACCATCGTCGGCGAGGCGGGCGACGGTGCCGCCGCCGTCGAGGCCGCCCACAAGCTGAAACCGGACGTCGTCCTGATGGACATCCGGATGCCCGGCATGGACGGCATACAGGCCACGCGCGCGCTGGCGGGCCCGGGGGTCGAGAACCCGATGAAGGTCCTGATCCTGACCACCTTCGGTCTGGACGAGTACGTGGTGGAGGCGCTCCGGGCAGGCGCCAGCGGCTTCCTGCTCAAGGACGCGCCGGCCGAGGATCTCGTCGACGCGATCCGGATCGTGGCCGCGGGTGAAGCCCTGCTCGCGCCGTCGGTCACGCGCCGCCTCCTGGACCGGGTCGCCAGCCGCCTTCCGCCGGCTCAGGAGAACGCCATTCCGGCTCTGTCACAGCTCACCGAGCGCGAGCTGGAGGTCCTGAAGCTCGTGGCCCGCGGCCTCTCCAACGCGGAGATCGCGGAGAAACTGGTCGTCTCCGAGACGACGGTGAAGACGCATGTCTCCCGCGTTCTAGGCAAGCTCGAGATCCGCGATCGGGTTCAGGCCGTGATCCTCGCTTACGAGACCGGCCTGGTCTGACGGCCCCGAACCTGCGCGGCTACGGGAGTCCGGACCTAAGCCGGCGGCCGGCGCTCGCCCGACC
>CAZGUS010000031.1:0-21410 GCA_964529245.1 uncultured Anaerolineaceae bacterium | reverse complement strand
GTTGAAGCGATCGAGGAAGTCGTCCAGCGAGAAGCGCCGCAACGCGCTCTTGGGGATGACCCGGCCGGGCAGCCAGATATTGATCAGAAGGAACATGAAGCCGCCGATCGCACCGAGGGCGAAGAGGCCGACCTCGGATCCGACCTGGGTCCAGAAGACGTTCGCATAGCCGACGCTCTGATACCAGATCGAGTCCGTCCACAGCCCCACGCCGACGGAGAAGAACAGGCTCAGGAGAATCAGGATCGCGACCAGCGTGATTCCGAAGATCACCCAGCCGCGCCCGATGTGGATGTCGGGCATGTCACCGTCCGAGCCGACAGATCGGGGCCGGCGCGGACCGCTGTAACCGCCGCCGCGGAAGATCCCGCGATCTTCATCGCCTGGATCGGCGCCGTTGTCGGAATCGTCTCCGCGTGCACTCACCGGTGTTTCCTCCACTGGACCCTCGGTCGATGACTGGTTGTCCGCCCCGGCGTCGCTCCCGGCGGCAGGATCCGATTCGCCCTCGGTCCCCGAATCGCCGCTCTTGGCGTGCTGCTCGGCCTGGCGGCGGCGCAGCTCATCGAGAAAGTCGTCGAACATGTCGCGCATGCCAGGAGTCTAGCCCAGCGGCGAAATGGCACTCGGACGACCGGTTCGGTCCGCTCTATGAGGCCACTCGAAGGATCGCGTCCCGGAAGGCTCGGAGGACGGTCAGGGCCAGTTCGTTGTCCCGGAGAGTCGCGGCGCGGGCCGGTTCGAAGCGGAACCCGGCCAGGACCGTCAGCGGCGAGTCCCAGGGCCGCGTCTCGTCGACCGGCGGCCGACCGAGCCGGAGGCGGAGCTGCTGGCGCCCGCCCTCCTCGAGGATCAGGCCCGACAGCGCTCCAGCCAGGGCGGGCCCTAGACGCATCAAGGGTGAGCCGGGCGGCGATTCCGGCGTGGGGCTGAAGTCGCGAAAGTCGGCCAGGATGCCGTCCGTCTCGCACCAGAGCAGGGCCACCCACCAACCGTCGGCGACGACCTGGGGCTGGCTCATTCCGACGCGGCGTCGATCGCCCGGCCCGAGCTCGAGTTCGCGAAGATAGGAGGGGCCGGGAGCCGGAAGCCCGGCCCGGGGAGAAGACACGCGCTATGCCCCGGACGCCGGGCTGGAGTCGGCCTCTGTTTCGGCGACCTCCGCAGCTTCGGACTCCGACGCGGCACGAGCTTCCGGGGCGGCGGCCGGTGTGGCGGCGGGTGTGGCGGCGGCCTCGCCCTCGGCGCCCCGCGCAGCGGCGACTTCGGCCGCGGCGGCCTCGGCCTCGGCGCCCCGTGCAGCGGCGGCTCCGGCCTCCCGAGCGGCGGAGATCTCGCGGTCGAAACGCTCCATCTCGGCTTTCACGTCGGCGCTGGGCGGTCTCACGGCGTCGGCATCGACCGGTCCGCCGGAGCCGGCAAAGAGGGCATCGCCCGAGTTGCTCAGGACCATCGAGAGGATCCCGACGCGTTTCTTCTGGCGCTCGACCCTTTCCTGGTAGCTGCGCAACTCGGGGGCCACGTCGGTCACGCCGGGGATCGCGATCACGGCCAATTCGGCCCCTGCCGTCAACGCTGCCCCGCAGCTCGGGCAGCGGTCCAGCCCGGCCGCGATTTGAGCCGAGCACCACGGACATTCGGCGGTGGCGGCTTTTCGAGCTTTCGCCGCAGCGCGGGCCGATCGGGCGGTGGCAGAACTGGCCGGGGCGGGGACCGGGGACGGTGAGTCGGCAGAGATGGATTCGCTCGGCGCCCCTCCGCCTGGTCCCCCAACGGACGCCGCGCCGGACGCCGCGCCGACGGCCGCGCCGAACGCCGGGACGCCCGCCGCCGCGAAAACAGGATCGAGCGCCGCTACGACCGCGCTGGCGGGTGCGGGCTGCGATGCTGCGGGCACGGGGGCGGGCTCAATCGCCGCGGGGAACTTGCCGCCGATCGCGCCTGCCTGATGAGTCCACCACCCGCCCAGCGCCAGCAGCCCGGCGCCCGGGATGAGCGCCGCGGCATAGGCCCGCCCCAGATCGTCGGGCAGCAGGACCACGCCCACGACGGCCATGACCGCGGCGGCGGCGTACAGGCGCCTGCTCGGGTCCGCGGCGAACATCGCCGCGCCGAACGGGACTGCCGTGACGACGGCCGTCCCGATCGTGATCCACATGACGGCCACCGAGGGAACGCCGTAGACGCCGGAGGGGGGCAGCACGCCTTCGACGTGGTCGAGGTCGAGGAACTGCGTCGCGATCAGCCCGAAGACCGCGCTCAGCATGATGCACGACCACCCGCCGAAGATGGCCAGCACGCCGAAGACTCGTGGCATCGTTTTCCCTTTGCGGCAACGTGGCGCGAGCGGATCGGCGGACCCGACTCCGGCGCTCCGCTTGTGGAGCGGACTCTACGCCTGCTCGTCCGGAGTTGCGGCTTCGATCGAGCGGCCGTCGTCCCGGGCGTCGTCACGCCGACTGGCCGGGTCGTTCAGGCGGCCGGCCATCTGGAGCGCGGCCTGGCTCGGCCGGCCGACTTCGTCCGGGTTCGTCGCCCGCCCGAAGGCGCCGGCGAAAGAGTCCCTGGCGAGCATCGCCGCGGCCGTGACGATCTGGGCCGACGGGCCGCCGGCCTGCCCGACTGCACCGAGCACACTCATGCGGGCCTGGCTGCCGAGCATCGAGGCCGCCACAGAGGGCGTGCGCAGCCCGGGATCGACGTCGGTGACGCCGGGTATGACCATGCCCCCGATGGACTCACGTTGAGCCATGACCGCGCCGCAGCTGGGACAGCAGCCGTCGCACGGATCGGCTTCTGCCGAGCACCACGGGCACCGGGACCGACCCGGCCCGACGGCATCCGCCTTTGGGCCCGCCGGGTCCATCACCGGCGTCATCGACTCCGTCGTTTGATTCCACCAGTCGTCCACCGTCGGCCCTCCTGCTAGCGGTAGTTCCTCCCGCCCGCCATCACTCCCATTCGATGGTGGCCGGTGGTTTGGAGCTGATGTCGTAGACCACCCTGTTCACTCCGGGAACCTCGTTCACGATGCGCGAGCTGATCTTGCCCAGGACTTCGTAGGGGAGCTTGGCCCAGTCGGCCGTCATGGCGTCCTCCGAGGTCACCGCGCGAACGGCCACGAGATTCCCATAGGTTCGACCGTCGCCCATGACACCGACAGACCGCACCGGAGTCAGGATCGCGAAGGATTGCCAGACGCTCCGGTACAAGCCCGCGGCCTTGATCTCGTCTATGACGATCCAATCCGCCCGGCGCAAAGTTTCGAGACGCTCGGACGTCACCTCGCCGATGATCCGGATCGCCAGGCCCGGTCCCGGGAACGGCTGGCGCTGGACCATCGAGTCCGGCAGCCCAAGCTCCGTCCCGACGGCTCTGACCTCGTCCTTGAAGAGATAGCGGAGCGGCTCGATCAGCTGGAACGCGATGTCGTCCGGAAGGCCGCCCACGTTGTGGTGAGTCTTGATCTTGGCAGCCGCCTTCTCGTTGATCGAGGTGGCGGACTCGATGACGTCCGGATACAGCGTTCCCTGGGTCAGGAAGTCGATCCGGCCGAGCTTCTCCGCCTCTTCCTCGAAGACGCGGATGAATTCGTTGCCGATGATGTGGCGCTTCCGCTCCGGATCCGTAACGCCTTCCAGCTTGCGCAGGAACCGTTCGCGGGCGTTGACCACGATGACCCGCACGCCCAGCTGCTCGAAAGCGGTCTGAAGCAGCTCCGTCTCGTTGTGGCGCATCATCCCGTGGTCGACATGGACGCACGTCAGGCGATCGCCCACGGCGCGGTGGACCAGGGTCGCGGCGACGGCAGAATCCACTCCGCCCGAGAGCGCGCACAGCACCTTGCCGTCGGTCCCGGTCGCGCGGCTGTGCTCGTCGACGCGGCGGCGGATTCCCTCGACGGTCGAGGCCACGAAGTTGGCCGGGGTCCAGCTCGGGCGAGCGCCCGCGATGTCGACGACGAAATTGCGCAGGATCTCGGATCCGTGCGGGGTGTGGACGACCTCCGGGTGGAACTGGATGCCGTACAGCCGGCGGTCCGGATCGGCCGCGGCCGCGAACGGCGTCGAGCCGGTGCTGGCCGTGGCTCGGAAGCCGGCCGGCAGCCGTTCGATCGAATCGCCGTGGCTCATCCAGACCGACTGCTCGGACTCGAGACCGCCGAAGAGCCGGTCGCCGGGGGTGACCGTGACGACCGCCGGCCCGAACTCCTTGCGGCTGAACGAGACGACCTCGCCGCCCAGCGCCTGAGCCATCAGGTGCAGCCCGTAGCAGATGCCGAGGATCGGCACGCCGCCGGTCCAGAGCGCCGGGTCGGGATGGGGCGAGCCCGCTTCGTAGACGCTGGCGGGTCCGCCGGAGAGGATCACCGCCGTCGGCTTGCGGGCGGCGATCTCGTGCCAGGGCGTGTCGAAGGGCATCAGCTCCGAGTAGACGTTCAGCTCGCGGATGCGACGGGCGATGAGCTGGCTGTACTGGCTGCCGAAGTCGAGCACGACTACCAGGTCGGCTCCGACCTCGACCGATGTATCCGCCACACTCCCGTCGCTCAATCCCGACCTCCGCTGCTCAGCCCGGTCCCGCGGGCGACTGCCCGGATTCTAGCGGCGTCAGCTTGCCGGCGAACGATCAGTCGGTGGAAAGTCCGGCAGAACCGCAGGTCGTAACGCGGCCGCGAAGGGTTTGAGCCTCGCCTGCCTCACGTGGGCGCCGACCGCGGGACGGCCGAGAGCGCGCCGAGAGCGCGCCGAGAGCGTGTCGAGAGCGCTGCGAGAGCGTCGCGATCGTCGAGTGAGCGGTGCCGCTACGGGCGCTCGGTCGGGAAGCCCTGCTTCTTCCAGTCCTGGAGGCCGCCGTACAGTTCCTTGACCTTGAACCCGAGCGCCTCCAGGCGTTGGGCCGTCTTGGTCGAAGCGTGGCAGCCGGCGTTCCAGCAGTAGACGACGTACTCGGCGTCGCGCGACAGGTGCGCGGTCGAGGCCTCGTCGACGTCGCGCCAGGGCATGCTGACCGCTCCGGGGAGGTGCTCGACGGCGTATGTCTCGGCATAGCGCGCGTCGACGACCACGAGATCCGGCTTGCCCGCGACGATGTCGGCGTACAGGTCTGCCGGATGGCGGTCGTTGACGAAGCGGCCGATCCAGTGGACGCGGGCCGTCGGCCCGGCCGGGATCGCGACGCCGGCGGCCGGTAGGGCGGCCGCGGCCGAGGCCGGCGGCTCGCCTTCGGGCGGCAAAGGGGCGGTTTCGAGGACCGGCACGGACGGCATCGGCGGGACACTCCGTTCGGGTAGCGGCGATTGTGGCGGAATAGTAGCGAACGGCGTCAAATTCCGCGACCCGATTCCGGCGGCCTCAAGGACCCGGGCGGTTCCGCGGGCGAGGCGCGACGAGCGCGACGAGCGAGGCTAGAGGTCGTCCAGATTCGGGGCCAGCCAGCGAGCCGCCTCATCGAGCGACCATCCCTTGCGGCGGGCATAGTCCTCGAGTTGATCGCGCCCGATCCGGCCGATGCCGAAGTAACGCGCCTCGGGCCGCCAGAAGTAGTAGCCGCAGACCGACGCCGGCGGGAGCATCGCGAACGATTCGGTGAGGCTGATCCCGGCGCGAGCTTCGGCGTCGAGCAGCGCGAAGAGGGTCGCCTTTTCCGTGTGGTCCGGGCAGGCCGGGTAGCCCGGCGCCGGTCTGATGCCTTGATACTCCTCGCCGATCACCTGCCGCTTATCCAGGGCTTCACCGGGGGCGTAACCCCACAGCTCGCGACGAACCTCGGCGTGAACGCGCTCCGCCATGGCTTCGGCCAGGCGGTCGGCCAGGGCCTTGCTCATGATGGCGCGGTAGTCGTCGTTGGCGGCCTCGAACCCGGCGGCCAGCTCCGCCGCTCCGACGCCCGCCGTGACCGCGAATCCGCCCAGGTAGTCGACCGCCCCGAGCGAACGCGGCGCGACGAAATCGGCCAGCGCCTGGTTCGGTCGGCCGGGCGGCTTCTCCATCTGCTGGCGGAGCGTGTGAACCACCGCCAGGACCCCGCCGCGGCTCGCGTCGGCGTACAGCTCGATGTCGTCCCCGACCGAGTTGGCCGGCCAGAAGCCGATCACGGCCCGCGCTCGCAGCAGCTTCTCCGCGACGATGCGATCGAGCAACCGCCGGCCATCCTCGTACAGGGGCCGGGCCGACAGGCCGACCTTCGGGTCGTCGAGGATCGCGGGGAAGGCGCCGTGCAGCTCCCATGCCGCGAAGAACGGCGTCCAATCGATCCAGTCGACCAGGTCCGAAAGCTGGACGTCGAAGCCGCGAACGGGCGGTCGTCCGGCCAGGAGCAGATTTGGGCGCGGCGCGATCCTTCCGAAATCGACCCGCGTCGCGTTGGCCCGTGCGGCCTCCACTCCGACGCGGGCGATCCGTTCGCGGCGCCCGGCCCGATCGACGCGCAGCCGATCCTGCTCCGCGCGGATGGTCGCGGCATATCCCGCCGCGCCGTCGCCGAGCAGCTCCGAGACCACGCCCACGGCCCTGGACGCGTCGGCGACGTGGATCACGGGCGCCGAGTACCGTGGCGCGATCTTGACCGCGGTGTGGGCTTTCGACGTCGTTGCACCACCGATCAGGAGCGGCACGTGGAGGCCTTCGCGCTCGAGTTCGGCCGCCACGTGCGCCATCTCCTCGAGCGACGGCGTGATCAGCCCGGAGAGGCCGACGACGTCGACCTTCTGGGCCCGAGCCTCTTCCAGGATCCGGGCTGCCGGAACCATGACCCCCAGATCCACCACCTCGTAGTTGTTGCAGGCCAGCACGACGCCGACGATGTTCTTGCCGATGTCGTGGACGTCGCCCTTGACCGTGGCCATCAGGATCTTGCCGCGGGGCCGAAGATCGCCCGCGGCCGCCTTCTCCGCCTCCAGGTACGGCACCAGGTGCGCGACCGCTTTCTTCATCACCCGGGCGCTCTTGACCACCTGCGGGAGGAACATCTTGCCGGCGCCGAAAAGGTCGCCGACCGCGTTCATGCCGCTCATCAGCGGCCCTTCGATGACATCGATGGGATGTCCGGCGGCCAGGCGGGCCTCCTCGGTGTCTTCGACTACGAAGGTGTCGATGCCCTCGACGAGCGCGTGCCGCAGCCGATCCGAGACCGGCAGATCGCGCCAGGCCGGGTCGGCGACGCCTCGATCGGCCGCGCCGGAGCCGGCGTAATTCGGGGCGATTTCGAGCAGGCGCTCCGTCGCGTCGGGACGGCGGTTCAGGACGACGTCCTCGACCCGCTCCAGCAGATCGGCGGGGATCTCCGAGTACACCGCCAGCTGGCCCGGGTTCACGATGCCCATGTCCGTGCCGGCGGCGATGGCGTGATACAGGAAGACGGCGTGGATCGCCTCCCGCAGGACGTCGTTGCCGCGGAAGGCGAACGAGACGTTGCTCACGCCGCCGCTGATCCGAACGCCGGGCATCTCGGCCTTGATCAGGCGGGTCGCCTCGATGTAGTCGACGGCGTAGCGAGCGTGCTCCTCGATCCCGGTGCCGACGGCGAAGACGTTGGGGTCGAAGACGATCTCGTCCACCGGAATGCCGGCCTGCTCGGTCAGCAGGCGGTAGGCACGCCGGCAGATGTCGACCTTGCGTTCGACCGTGTCGGCCTGGCCTTTCTCGTCGAAGGCCATGACGATGACGGCGGCGCCGTAACGGCGGGCCAGCCGAGCCTGGCGCAGGAACTGCTCCTCGCCTTCCTTGAGCGAGATCGAGTTCACGATCGGCTTGCCGCCTATGCAGCGCAGCCCGGCCTCGACGACCGACCACTTCGACGAGTCGACCACGATCGGCACGCGGGCGATCGCCGGCTCGGACGCCACGAGATTGAGGAAGCGCGTCATCGACGCCTCCGAATCCAGCAGTGCCTCGTCCATGTTGACGTCGATCGCCTGGGCGCCGGCGTCGACCTGGCGGCGGGCGATGGCCAGGGCGCCCTCGAAGTCGCCCTCGACGATACGGCGAGCGAAGATGCGCGAGCCGGCCACGTTCGTGCGCTCGCCGATGTTGACGAAGAGGCTGTCCGCGCCGATGTCCAGCGCCTCGAGGCCGGCCAGACGCAGCGCCGCGGGACGCTCGGGGACCCGCCGCGGAGCCAGGCCCGCCGCCGCCTCCACGAACGCGGCCACGTGCGTCGGACCGGTCCCACAGCAGCCGCCGACCACGTTGACCAGGCCCGCCGCGGCGAATTCGTGCAGGAAGGCGGCCATTGCCTCGGGGCTTTCGTCGTAGCCGCCGAACTCGTTCGGGAGGCCGGCGTTCGGGTGCGCGGCGACGAACGTGTCGGCCAGCCCGGAGAGCGTCTCGACGTGGGCCCGCAGCTGGCGGGCGCCGAGAGCGCAGTTCAGCCCGACGATCAGCGGGCGGGCGTGGCGGATGGCGTTCCAGAAAGCCTCGACCGTGTGCCCCGACAACGTCCGCCCGGATGCGTCCGTGATGGTGCCCGAGATCCAGAGCGGCAGGTCGACGCCCAGTTCCTCGAACACGCCCTGGATGCCGTAGATGGCCGCCTTGGCGTTGAGCACGTCGAAGATCGTTTCGACCATGAGCAGGTCCGCGCCGCCCCGGATCAAGCCGCGCGCCGCCTCGGCATACGCCTCGGCCAGCTCGACGAAGGTGACCGAGCGCGCGGCCGGGTCGGCCACGTCGGCCGAGATCGAGGCCGTCTTGTTCGTCGGCCCGAGGGACCCGGCCACGAACCGCGGCCGGCTGGGCTCGCGGACCTCGGCGGCGTCGGCCGCGGAGCGCGCGATCCGGGCCGCCTCGACGTGGATCTCGTATGCGACGTCCTCCAGCCCGTAGTCGGCCTGGGCGATGCGCGTGGCGGCGAACGTGTCGGTCGAGATGATGTCGGCGCCGGCGGCGAGGTACGCGTCATGGACGGCTCGCACGACGTCCGGCCTGGTCAGGCACAGCAGGTCGTTGTCGCCGCGGACGTCGCACGGGTGGTCGCGGAATCGCTCGCCGCGAAAGTCCGCTTCGGACAGGCCGTAGCGCTGGATCAAGGTGCCCGTGGCGCCGTCGAGCACGAGAATCCGCTGCTGCAACAACGGGCGGAGCAGGAGCAGGCGCTCTTCGCGCGTCCTGACCTGGTGAGCCGACGCCTTCGGCCCGGCATCGACCTCCGCCGAATCGGGCGCGGCTGTCATGGACGCGGATGGGACGTTGGTCTCGGTTGGCCTGCCTCCTTCTGGCGGCAGTGTACCCGGGAGGCGCCGGCGGCGCGGTCGGCGGCACCGGCCTGGGCGAGCGCGGCGGTTCGAAATGACGGCGGAGGCGCCGCATCGTCTTTCGCGCGCCGATGCAAAGTGAGAGCATGACGTTATGAGCGGACCCACCCCTTCGGGAGCCTCAAACCTCTTGGGCCAGCCGGGGCTGCGGACGGCCGCGCCTCAGCTCGTGCGCAGCGTGGACTGCGCGATCGTGGGCGGCGGGCCCGGCGGCCTTTCGGCCGCCGTCTGCCTGGCTCGCATGCGCCGCAACGTCCTGGTCATCGACGATCGCGACGGGCGCTCGCTGTGGGGCCAGACCAACCGCAACTACCTGGGCTTTCCCAACGGCATTCCCGCGGCCGAGATCCGCCTGGCCGGGCGCCGCCAGGCGGCCCGCTACGGGACGCGATTCCTGAGCGGCCGCGTGGCCTCCGCCGAACGCGTCGAAGGCATGTTCCGCCTCCGCGTTGAAGCCAGCGTCGGCGACAGCCGCCGCGAGACGGCCGGCCGTGTCGCCAACGTGAGGCGTGATGAAGAGCTCGGCAGCTCGCTGGGCGAGGAGACGGTCGTCGAGTCGGTGGAGGTCGTCGCCCGGACGGTCATCCTCGCGACCGGGGTTCGGGACAGGTTCCCAAGGTTCCTCGGCTGGGCTCAGTGCGTCGGAAAGAGCCTGTTCTGGTGCATCGCCTGCGACGGCTACGAGTCCAGCGGCAGAGTCGTGGCCGTCGTCGGCCACGATGAAGACGCCGTCGAGACCGCACTGGAGCTGCTCGACTTCACCGCCAGAGTGACGATCGTGGCCGGCCGGCCCGAGGGCTTCGAGGTTCCGGAGCAGCGGCTCGCCGACTTGCGCGACAACGGCATCGCCGTCTACCCGCATGGAGTGGCCGTCTACGTCAACGCCGATGGCCAGATCGAGGAGCTAGTCCTCGACGATCCCGACGAGACGCGACTGCCGGTCGAGGTGGTCTACGTGTATCGCGCACCGGTTCCGCGCAACGAGATCGCCCTGGCGCTCGGTGTGGAAGTGAACGACCTCGGGCACATCGTGGTGGACGCGGATCAGCACACCAACGTCCCGGGGCTGTATGCCGCGGGCGACGTCACCAGCCCCCACGACCACCAGATCAGCGCCGCGGTCCACGAGGGCAACGAGGCCGCCTGCGCCGCCAACTACTACCTCTACCGGCCCGTCCAGAAAGCGCCCGCGGACCGGGGCTAGCGAGTCCCGCCGCCGGCGCGCTACTGCGATCGCCTGGCGCGGAGGAACACCGAGGGCCCCGGCGTGATCGAACCCAGCGGGGCCTGAAGACGGCTCTCGGCCGCCACGAGCAGCGAGACGGGCAGGCGGCGTGTCAGCGGCGGCAGCCGGAACAGCGACGCGGCCCGCATCGACTCGATCCGCAGGCCGGCCCGGCGCAGCCCGCGACGGACCTCGACCGGAGCGTGGTCGAAATGGAACGGCTTGTACTCGACCGAACCGAGCTCGAACGGCGACCAGCGCTGGCGGCCCAGCAGCCGCCGGGCGATGGCCTTGAGGTTGCGCTTGTTGGCGTACTCGAGGACGACGACGCCGCCCGGCCTCGTGACCCGACCGAGCTCGGCCAGCACCGGCGCGGGGTCGGCGAAGTGATGCAGCATTCGCACGCAGACCGCGGCGTCGAAGTAGCCGTCGGGGTACGGCAGCGCCAGCGCGTCGCCGAGGACGACCTGGAAGCGGGCGTCGCCGCCGAGGGCTTCGCGGGCCGCCTCCACGTGCACTTCGGACGAATCGAGCAGGGCAACCTCGCGGTAGCCCGAATACTCGTTCGCGAGCCTGCCGAATCCCGCTCCGACCTCGATCAGGCGTTCGCCCGACGGCGGCAGCAGCGCTCGGACGGCCATCCGGTCACAGGCATCCTCGTATCGGCGGGCAGCCCAGAAGACGTCGCGGTAGCCGAGGTCTTCGTAGGTCGCGAGGGCGCGTCCCTGAGAAGGCGGCTCCATGCCGCGCGACTCGGTCAGGAGGGGCTTGCTGCGCCGACGGCGCGCCTGTGGACGGCGAAATCGTCCGCATTTCCCGACCAACCGCAATCGCACCGGACGACGTTCGTTCGGGCGTTGTAGTCCTCGATGAGGTGGGACTTCACCGGCCGAAGCGGTGTCGGAGAGACCGTGCGGACAGGCCGAGCCATTGTGCCTCCTCTAATCTCCCGATCCATCGACGTGGCCCGCCGGGCGGCCGCACACCGCCGCTGCCCGGCAGACTTGTCCATGGGCGCTCGCATACGGCAACGCCGTTTGGGAGCGGCATCAATTCTAGCAGAGGAAGGCCCAAAACCCCGCCCGACGTTTCGAGACGGACGCGCGCGGAGGCCGGCTTCCGCGCCGACCGAGGCGATCGGCCGGCGCCGCCCAAGAGCGTTCCGATTTGTGGGCGCCTGAGCCACCAGGTGGTTCGCCCGGCGTGGCCGGCCCGCCACTCGTCCCGGTAGGTGAGTCCGGCCGCCGACTGCGCCTGCGACGGGGCATTCTGGTATGCAGGTGGTCAAGGCGGAAGGCAGTTGCGTGGCCGCAGAACCATCTGGTCACGCTCGGGCCCGGGGTGTAGGCTGCCCTCGTTCTCATCGGCCTCGGGACCCGTCAATCAGGCCGACAGGAGCGAGGTCGCCGGAGGCCCCGATCGGGGCTACGTCCCGGATGTGATGGAGAAGGAGGACTCACTCGTGGTGAATGAACTCTGGGCTAAGGTTTCGCCCCGCGAGCGGTTCGTAGCGTATGGAGTCGTGGCCGTAGTCGTCGGCTGGCTTCTCGGCACGATCCTTGGTTCCAAGAGCTACGGCGGCACCGTCGCTGGGTACAACTTCGGCGTCACTTACAACTACTTCTCCTGGGGCACCGCGGGCCTCCTGTCGATCCTCGCCCTCCTGTGCGGCGTCGCCGGCGGAGTGGTCCTGTATCTGAAGATCGCCCCGAACATGAACATCACCTGGCCGATGCCGGTGGCGCAGATCATTCTGGGCATCTCCGTTGCGGCGCTTGCCTGCGGCGTGCTGACCGTCCTCTTCCAGTTCACCGACAACCTGCCGGATCCCCCGATCCTGATGTACCTCGCCGACGTCGTTCTCGTCGCCGGTGGCGCACTCATGGCGTGGGGCGCCTACCAGGAGTGGCTCACCACCAAGCCGGCTGTCTGATCCTCGTCGAATCAAAGCGGCGGTCGCCGGAAGGCGACCGCCGCTCTCTCTTTTGCGAGAGGTCCTATGCGCCCTGGGCGTGGACGGCGCGGAAGCAGTCGGAGCAATAGACCGGCCGGTCCATGTTCGGCTTGAACGGCACCTGGGCCTGATTGCCGCAGCGCGAGCAAACCACCGCGAAATACTCGCGCGGCCCGTCGCCCGAGCCGTTGCCGCGGACGGCGCCGCCCCCCGACTCCCTGATCGCACGTCGCGTTGCCCGACAGCTCGTGCAGCGCTTGGGGTCCGAGACGAACCCCTTCTGAGAATAGAACTCCTGATCCTCGGCCGAGTGCACGAATTCGGCACCGCAGTCGACGCAGGTGAGTGTCCGATCGGCGTAGGCCACTTTCTCCTCCGGGAGACTCGATTTGTCCGCACCGACGGATCCCGGGGCAGGCCGATCCGGGCCGTGGCCGAACCCATCTGGGAGCTTCGGGAGACCCCGAGGAATTCGGAGGAAGGCTGTTCGGCCGAGTCGTGGCTGTCTGGGACGCGCCGGTAGGCCGGGAGGATAGCACGGCATATCCGCAGTTCCGACGGTCGTTCCAAACCCCGTGCTGGTTCCCCGGAGAAATCGGCCGGCGAGCTCGAAAGGCTCGAAGATCCACCTCGAGACGCGGCGGCGGCGACTCCCGGAGTGGCTCTCCCGACGTTGCGATGGCGGGTCCCAAAAGATAAGTTCAAGCGGGCCGTATCGGCGCCTCGTTAACCTGGCACAATCGCCGAGTCGGCCGTGGCGACAGCAAACGCCGCGCGGCTGTACAGGCGCGGAATTCGTCGACTACATTGTGCGAACCCCCCGCCGCGGACCGAGCGCGAGACAGCAGGGGTCCGGGGCTGGGAGAGGAGCCACAGGACCGATGCTTCGTCTCCTTCACACCGCCGATGTCCACCTGGGCGCAAGGCACACGGATCTGGGTGAACGCGCCGCGGTCCTGCGCGAACGCCAGTTCACCGCGTTCCGCGTCACGGTCGATCTCGCGATCGTCGAGGCGGTAGATCTCGTGCTGATCGCCGGCGATCTCTTCGACTCGAACACCCAGCCGCGGCGCTCCGTGGAGCGCGTGGCCGCGGAGCTGGGCCGCCTGGCCAAGGCTTCGATCCGAACCGTCATCATCCCGGGCACCCACGACGTCTACGACGGCTCCTCGATCTATCGCTCGTACGACCTGGCGGCGATGGCTCGAACCAGCGCGGAGTGGATCGCCGTCCTGACTCCGGAGCAGCCGAACGTCTGGCTGCCGTCGCTCGACGCGGTCGTCCACGGCAGGGTCTTCAGCACCAAGCGCGGGCCCAAGAGCCCGCTCGACGGTTTCGATGCCCGCAGCGATCGACGCGCGACGTGGCGCATCGGAATGGTTCACGGGGCGCTGGCGATACCTGGCAAGACCGACGCCGACGAAATCGTCTTCAGTGAGGAGGAGATCGCCCGGACCGGCCTCGACTACCTGGCCCTGGGCCACTGGCACTCGGCCATCGAAGGCCGCGCGGGCAACGTCTCGTACGCGTACTCGGGCGCGCCCGAGCCGGTCGCGATCGACCAGGACGGAGCCGGACAGGTCCTGATCGTGACCCTGGACGACCGCGGCGGTCGCCACCAGGTCTCGATCGAACCCAAGCGGGTCGGCCAGACGCGCAGCGAGAAGCTCGAGCTGGACGTCAGCGCCATCACGTCTCAGCCGGCCCTGATCGACGTGCTCGGCCGCCACGCCGACTCGAACCTGGTCCTGGACGTGCGTCTGACCGGCTTCCTGCCGGACACGCTGGACGTGGACCTGGATGAGGTCGAGCGGGCCATGGCGCCCGCGTTCCTGAGATTCCGCATCCGCGACGCGTCGATCCCGGCAATGCCGGAGGGCGCGCCGCCGCCGCCGGACACGGTCATGGGCGCGTTCGTCCGGAACGTGGAGGCTCGCATCGACCAGCTGGAGAAGGGTGTGCCCGGCAAAGGCTCCGACGACGCTCCGCGGTCTCGGGGAGCGAAAGCATCCGGCGGCGCCGCAGCCGCGGTCGACTCGGCCGCCGTCGAAGCCGGGGGGCTGCAGATGCCGCCCACGATTCCGGGCCAGGATCAGGCCGAGGAGCTGGCCGATCTGCGCGAGGTGCTGCGCCTGGGACGCCACCTCCTGGAAGGCCGACCGGTGACGCTGTGATGGTGGCGCGGCTATGAGGATCCTTCGCATCGGGCTCAAGGGTTTCGGCAAGCACCAGGAGCTCAATCTCGAGCTGGCGCCCGGGTTCACGATCATCCGCGGGCCGAACGAGGCGGGCAAGTCGACCATCCAGCGCGGCATTGAGCTGGCGCTCTTCCGCAAGGCGACTGCCACCGGCACCGAGCTCGACACGCTGCGCACCTGGGGCTCCACCGAGGAAGCCCACGCCAGCACGCGCCTGGAGTTCGTCGTCGACGACGAGAACGAGGAGACCGGCGAGCTGGTCGTCCGCCACGGCGTCCTGGAGAAGGAGTTCCGCGGCCAGCGCGGCCGCGTTTCGCTCGAGTACGACGGCAAGACGTACACGGACCCGGCCCAGGCCGATCAGATCATCGCCGACCTGACGGGCATCCCCAACGAAGGCTTCTTCCGGTCCACCGCCTCGATCCGCCACGAGGAGCTCGAGGACCTGGACCGGGACGAGGGCGCTCTACGAGACCGGCTCCAGGGCAGCGTCGGCGGCGGCGACAAGGGCAGCTCGCGGGCCAAGTCCCGTCTCGAGGAGACGGTCCGCGCGCTCAAGTCGCGCGGCGACAAGAACCCCGGCCGCCTCAAGATCGCGGAAGAGGCCGTGGCGCGCGCCGAGACGGCGCTTCGCAGCGGCGAGGCCGCGCTGGAGAAGCTGGAACACGATCGCGACGCGCTCGCCCAGGCTCGCACCGGCCGCGTTCGCGCCGAGCAGGCCCTGACGGAAAGCCGGAACATGCTCGAGGGCGCCCGCCAGGCGGACCGTCTGCGGTCCGATCGGGCGGTCGTGGCGGAACGTTTCGAGCGCCTCCGCCAGGCGGCCGCCGCGCAGCAGCGTCTGGCGGCCCTCGAGGCGATGCCGGAGCGCCCCATGTCGAGCCTGCGCGACACGCTCGACCGGATGCGGACTCTCCAGAGCCGCGTGGCCGTGCTGACGGAATCGCTGCGGGAGGAGCGGGCCCCGGACGTCGAGCCGGACGAGCCGGTGCCGGGCTACCGCCTGTGGGGGGTGGCGACGGCCTTCTTCCTGCTGGTCGCGATCCTCTCGGTCGTCTACGGGTTCATGGCCGGGCTCACGCCGTTGATCATGACCGGCGCCCTTTTCGTGCTTCTCGCCGTGCTTCTGATCTACTTCTACATGGAACGCCGCTCCGCGGCCATGATCGTCCGGCACGGCAACAGCGCCCGCGAACGCGAGCGGGCCGTCCGACGCCAGAGCCGCGTCGGGACCGAAGAAGGCCTGCGGGTCGCACAGTCGGGCGTCCAGAACATCCTGCGTGAATTGGGCGCCTCCGACATCGCCTCGGCCGAACGGCTGCTGACCGGCGAGCAGGGTCGCCGCCAGGAGATCGCCACGCTCCAGGTCCAGGTCTCGGCCCTGCTGGCCGGTGGCAGCGAGGCGAATCTCGACGCCCTGCGCGACCAGGCCGCTCTGGAGATGGAGCAAAAGGCCGCGGCTCTCGAGGCTCTGGGCCCGATCGCCACCGATGCCCGGGCCCGCGAGCGTCTCGAGGCGGAAGTGCGCGAACGCCAGGAAGCGCTGGAGAGAGCCCGCGACGCCGAGGCGGGCGCGACGGCCCGCGTCGATGCCAACCCCGTCGACGCCGAGCAGGTGGCCGGCGAGGCGGAGCGCCTGGTCAGCTGGCGCGAGCAACTCGACGGGCTCCGGCGGCGCGTCCGAATCTACGAGAAGACCCTGGCTGCGATCGAGGTCGCCGAGGGGATGACGATGCGCAAGGCCACGCGCTTCCTGGAGCAGCAGGTCGGCCGCGACATCGCCCGGCTCACGGGCGGACGCTATCGCAAGGTCGAGATCGACGACCGTTCGCTGGAAGTGGACGTCTGGGCGCCCGAACGGGGAGATTGGGTTGCCGCCAGCCGACTGAGCAAGGGCACCATCGACCAGATCTACCTGGCCGCGCGCATCGGGCTTGTCCGCCTGGTGACCCAGGGCAAGCGGCCGCCGCTGGTCCTGGACGACCCGTTCGTGACCTTCGACGACCAGCGGGCGGCCCGGGCCGCGCTGCTTCTCCGCGAGCTGTCGACCGATTTCCAGGTCATCTACCTGGCCTGCTCGAACCGATATGACGGGCTGGCCGACTCCGTTCTGGAGCTGCCCGGCCCGACCGACACCGAGGCGGCCGCCGTCGCGCGGGCCGGAGCCGCCGCGGCCGCAGCCGCGGCGGCCGAAGCGAGCGCAGCTGCGAGCGCAACGGCGTCCGCCGCAACGGAAACCGGCGGCGCCGCTGCCGGCGCGGAGTCCTCGGGCGAACCCGCCGAAGACGACGGTAAGAAGGCGGAGATCGCTCCGGCCGCGGCCGCCGCGGGCGATCCGCGACAGCCGAGCCCAGACGCACAGGGGCCCGAGGGAGCGCTTGAGGCCGCGCCGGCGGCGTCGGCCGCAAACGACAAGCCCGAATCACCGTCGATCGGCGCCGCGCATGCGGCCGACGACGATGCCGATCCCGAGGCGGACGTGCAGGTGACCGTGCCCCACGAGCACCTCGCAGACTGAGGAGAGCGCTATGGCTGGCGAGATCCCCGATGGCCTGGCCATCGAGTCGGTGTGGGCGGTCGAAGCGACTTACGGCCCGGACGCTGTCGAACGACGGCCGGTCGTGCGCCGGGAGCATCTCCAGCGAATCGGCGAGCTGCGGGCGGCGGGGACGGTCATCGAGGCCGGCGGCTACGCCGACATGAGCGGCTCGCTGTTCATCTTGCGCGCTCCCGACGAAGCGGCGGCGCTGGCGATCCTGAAGTCGGACGTCTACGCCCGATCCGGCGTGTGGACGAGCTTCCGGGCCCGTGCGATCGGGCGGGTGGCCCGAGCCGACGAGATCGAAGCCGGCTGATCTCGGCGCCGGTAGTTCGATCGGACCGGCGAGAACGGTGTGGCGTCCCTGCGTCCGGCCCGGCTAGGGGAAGGCGATCGTGGTCGTGAGATCTGGCCGCCCGCTGTCCGCGCCCGTGTTCACGACCAGTACCTGGTAGGTCCGACCGGCCGATACCGCGTGCGAGTAGGACTGTGCGATCGACCCCGTGGCGGGGTACGTCTGCACGCCCACGGTCGAGCCCGGCGAGGACGTGACGTCGCTCAAGGTCAGCGACGCA
The DNA here is from genome assembly GCA_964529245.1 of uncultured Anaerolineaceae bacterium. GTDB lineage: Bacteria > Chloroflexota > Limnocylindria > Limnocylindrales > CSP1-4 > Fen-1039. The sequence continues at coordinate 3,666 of CAZGUS010000031.1, read as the reverse complement.
TCCGTCGTGACCGGCGGCCACGAGGCGATGACTCCGATCGATCCGGAGGTCCGGGCCTTGAACGTGGCCGTGAAGCCCCGCAGCGAATCGGGGTTGGGCGATCCCTGGAACCGGCCGTGGCTCAGCGTGATCGCCGGGGCCCGGGTCTGCCAGGTGAAGGCGACGTCCACGACCGGGGTCGAGCCTGCGTCGGTCGCTATCAGGGTCACGACCCAGGCGGCCTGATCGCCGCCGGAAGGAGCCATCGTGAAGACGCCCGGCGTCGCGCCGGTCGTGCAGCTCGACGGGCCGCCGTTGACCTGGATGCACATCTTGAGATTGGCCAGCGGCGCGGCGGCTACCACCTGAGCTGAGACGGGTCCCGGGCCGTCGGACGTGAACGAGAACGTCCGCGCCAGTCCGGCGGAATCTGCGGCGGAGTCGAGCATCATCTCGTGGAAGGTGATCGTCGCCGGCGAGGGTGACCCTCCGACCTGGGGCGCGGGGGTGGTGGTCCCCACCGGAGTGGAACTCGGGCCCGAGGTGTCGGTCGGGCCCGAGGTGTCGGTCGGGCCCGAGGTGTCGGACGGGCCGGCGCTGGGGCTGGCCAGACCGCTCTGGGTCGGGGCCGTGGTGGGGGAAGTGTGGGCGGTCGGCGTAGCGGAAGCCGTCGCGAGGCTCAACACCGGGCTGGCCGTGGCGCTGTCAGGCGCGGGCGCTTCGTTCACAGCGGAATAGACGAGCTCGCCGATGCCTCCGACCAGGATCGCCGCCACCAGACCGAGGGCCAGCGCTACGTTGCGCCACCGCCGCGACGGTCCGGTCTGCCTGGACCCGGGCCTGGGTCGCGGCCGGGACATCCGTCCCTCAGGCCCAAGTCCTCGACCCGTGGCAGGCGCCATCCAATCGTCGACAGCCGAATCCCCGCCGGCCGGCGGCCGGCCTTTGCCACCTGGGCCCGGATCCTCGGCAGCCGGACCGATCCCCGGCGAACGCTCCCCTGGATTTTCGTCCAAGCGCTTGCCTCCTCGTCAGCCGTCGTTGCGTCCCGGCCGAAGTCCGGGGCCGCCCCACTCACAGCTCGATCCCGGAACCCCGGCAGCAGCCACGTGCGCCCGAATACCTATGGCACCGACAGCACGACCGTCAGGTCCGGTCGCTGAGCGTCTGCGGAGAGGTTGTGCAACGAGACCCGGTACGACTTTGCGGCACTGAGAGCGAACGTGTACCCCGGCGTGCCGAGGTTCGTGGCGCTCGTGAACTGCTTCTGATCGATCATGCTCGCCGTCTGGGCGTTGAGGTCTTCCGTGCTGACCTCGACGTTGGTGGTTATCTGGGTCCACGATGCGGCCACCGTCACATTGCCGGCATTGACCGTCTTCACGGTCGCCGTGAAGCCGTTGAGGTTGGCCGACACGCCCGGGCTGGAGCTGCCCTGCAGTCGGCCGTGGGTCAGCGTGATCTGGGCGTGGTTGGTGGGCCACGAGAAGGCTACGTCCACCGTCGGCCCGATAGCGGCGGGGCCGATGAGCGTCACGATCCAGACCGAATGAGCCGTATCAGTCTTGGCCCCCGCGTAGTTGACCGCGGTCCCGAGGCGGCAGTCCGGCTTGCCACCATCGAGCTGGACGCAGATCCTCGTGGTCGCCTTTGGCGGGGAGCTCTTGACGATGGCGATGCCGACCGGACCGGAGCCGTCGGTGATGAAGGTGAATGTCCGGGCCTTGGCCAGCGAGTCGGCCGAGGCATCGAGCTGCAGGTTGTTGAATGTGACGTGCGCGATCGGGGCGTTGGCCACGGGCGTGCCGGTCGGGCCGGGGGTGGCGACGGCAGACGCGCTCGCCGAAGCCGACGGCGCGGGCGAGCCCGAATCCACGGGGGAGCTGGAGGCTGACGGTGTCGCGTTGGCGACGATGCCGGCCGTCTGGGTCGCGGTCGCCGATCCGCCCGACGTCGCCAGCAGCGCGCCGGCCGCGATGATCAGCACCACGCATGCCACGCCCAGCATGGCTGACAGATTCCGCCAGGTATTGTCGTTCACCGGGTTTTCTCCTCCGTCCTCGATCTGCGGGTCACAAGATACCTCCTGCGGGCTTACCAGGAGTATCCGCGGGGATCGGGCCCTCCTGCGCGGCCCGGCTCCGCTACGCTGCGGCGATGCGCCGACCGGGCCAGCAAGACTGGCGTCTCCTGCTCGCCATGTACTGGATCACCTCGTTCGTCGAGGGGTTCGGGGTGGCCCAGGTCTACGCATTCCTGCCAAATCGACTGGCGGAAGTCGGCATGTCGACGTCCGACATCGAGCGCTTCGTCGGCATCCTGGGCGCCCTCTTCTTCCTGACCGGGCTGCCGCTGGTTCCGTTGTGGGGAGTCTGGGCCGACAAGTACAGCCGCAAGGCGGTGATCATCCGCAGCGCCCTGGTGGAAGTCGGGGTCTTCGGCGTCGTGGCGGCCAGCCGACAGCCATGGCAGCTCGTCCTGGGGGTCATGCTCGTGGCGTTCCAGCTGGGCAACAGCGGCGTGATGATGGCCGCCATCCGCGACGTCACGCCCTCGAACCGGCTCGGCGTGGCGATGGGCATCTTCGCCGCCAGCAGCCCGCTGGGCTTCGGCATGGGACCGGCGGTGGGCTCGGTCATGATCGACCAGTTGCACCTGGCCAGCGGCTACGTCTTCACGGTCGCGGCCGGCCTCTCGGCCGCGGTGGCGCTGATGCTGGCCGTCGGTTCGTCCGAGGTTCGCCCCGAGGTCATCCCCCAGGGGAGCGTGCTGAGGCTGGCCTTCGGCGCCGTGCGAGGAGTGCTGTCGGACCGGACCGTGCGGTGGCTCTTCGTGATCTACGGCATCTCGTTCCTGGGCCGCCAGATGTCGACGCAATACCTGGCCCTGCTCGTCCACGAAGTGGAGCACACGCCTCTGGGTGTGGCGGGCTCGATCGGGCTCGTGCTCGGCGTGGCCACGATGGTCGGCGCCGGCATTTCGCCGATCGGCGGGTGGGTCGCCGACCGCGTCGGCTTTCGAACGGTCATGGTCGTGTCGATGGGCGGCCTGGCCCTGTCCTTCGCGGCCCTGCCGTTCGCTCCCACGGCGGCGTGGATGGCGGTCGCGTACAGCCTGGCGGTCGCGTTCCAGGCTGCCATCGGGGCGATGGTGTCGGGGATCCTGGCCAGGGAAGTCCCCGCCGAACGCCGCTCGGCGACTCTCAATCTGGTCTTCCTGCCGCTCTATCTGGGCGGAATAGCCGGGCCGGCCCTGGGCTCCGCGGTCGTCGGCTCGGGGTTGCGGACAGTCTTCTACCTGGCGGCGCTGGTTCTGGCCGGCGGCCTCGTGGTGGCGATCGCCTTCGCCCGTCGAAGCGACGGCGGCGCCGCAATGCCGGCCGAAGAGGCCGTGAACGACGCCGAAGCGCTCGATTGAACTCCGGGACTCCCGGGCCGGGATGCGCCTCCGCGGCGCCGCTTCGAGACGGCGCCGCGAGAGACTGCGGCAGGTGCGAGCTCTAGCGTCCGAACGACGGGACGTCCATCTCCGCCGGACCGACGTATCGGGCGTCCGGCCGGATGAGCTTGTCGGCCGAGGCCTGCTCGATGGCGTGAGCGCTCCAGCCGGCCATGCGCGCCAGCGCGAAGGTCGGCGGGAACAGATCGGGCGGGAGCCCGACGCCCTGGAGCACGGCGGCCGCGTAGT
>CAZGUS010000030.1:6227-21769 GCA_964529245.1 uncultured Anaerolineaceae bacterium | reverse complement strand
CGCTCACTCCGCCGGTCAGATTCCAGATGCACCAGGTGTCGATGTTGCCGAAGAGCAGGTCACCGGCATCGGCCTTGGCCTTGGCGCCGGGCACGTTCTCGAGGATCCACTTGACCTTGGGGCCCGAGAAGTACGTGGCCAGCGGGAGCCCGACCTTGGTCCGGAACCGATCCTGGCCGCCGTCCTTGGCGAGCTCGTTGATGATCGTGTCGGTGCGGGTGTCCTGCCACACGATGGCGTTGTATATGGGCTTGCCGGTCTTGCGATCCCACACCACCGCCGTCTCGCGCTGGTTGGTGATGCCGACGGCGGCCAGGTCGGTGGCCTTGATGCCGGCCTTCGCCAGGGCGCCGCGGATGACCTCGACGCAGCGGGTCCAGATCTCGGTCGCGTCGTGCTCGACCCAACCCGGCTTGGGGTAGATCTGCTCATGTTCCTTCTGGTCGATGGCCACTACGCCGCCCGAGTGGTCGAAGATCATGAACCGAGTGCTTGTAGTGCCCTGATCGAGGGCGCCGACGTACTGAGCCAATTCATTCGCCTCTTTCGATACACCAATCTTGCCTTCGGGGCCCTAGACCACCCACTGGTCGCGGGCAGCCTTGACGAGGATGAACGCGGAGGTCGCGCCCGGGTCCTGGTGACCCGCGCTTCGTTCTCCGAGGTAGCTCGCCCGACCCTTTCGGGCCACGAGAGGAATGGTCGCCTTCATGCCGGCCTCGGCCGCGGCCACTGCCGCCGCCAGCGCCGCGCTCGGAGTCGCTGCTTCCGAGAGGGCCTGCTTCAGCGCGTCGCGGGCCGGCATGAGGGTGTCGAGCATTGTTTTGTCGCCCGGCTCGGCCTTTCCGAGCCGCTGGATTCCGGCGATGGCGCCGTCGAGTCCCGCCAGCCAGTTGCTCAGGCCGATCGGTCCCGCCACGCCCAGGGCTATGGCGAACTGGAGGAAGAGCGTGCCGTAGAGCGGCCCGCTCGCGCCTCCGACCGTCGAGATGAGCGTCGAGCCAACGGTCCTGCAGGCCAGGCCGATGTCGTCGCCGTCCAGAGCGTCGAGCTTGGGGACCACGGCCTGGAAACCGCGGTCCATGTTGATGCCGTGATCGGCGTCGCCGATGGCCGAGTCCAGCTCGGTCAGGTATTGCTTGTTTGCGGCGATCTCGCCGGCGAAGCGCCGGATCCAGTCGCGAACGTCGTCGTAAGACAGGCGGCCCGTTGCGTCCATCGGCGTGGCGTCCTCAAGTGGTTTGGTTGTCTGGCCTGGCTTCGGGTCCGGGCGGGATCAGACGCCCCACCGCAGACCCGGAGTGTGGACCGGGGCATCCCAGAAGCGGGTCATCTCGTCGTCGAGGCGGAGCAGGCTGATCGAACAACCGGCCATCTCGAGCGATGTGATGTAGCTTCCTACCAGGTTCCTGGCGATGGTGATGCCTTTGCCCTTGAGGATCTGATTGACCGCGTTGTAGACGACGTAGAGCTCGATCAGGGGCGTTCCACCCATGCCGTTGACGAACGCAAGCACGCGATCGCCGGAACGGAAGGGCAGATCCTCCAGGATCGGGGTCAACAGCATCTCCGCGACCTGGTCGGCGGGGGCGATCTTCATCCTGGTCCGGCCCGGCTCGCCGTGGATGCCGATGCCGATCTCCATCTCGTCTTCGCCGAGCTCGAACGTGGGCTTGCCGGCCGCGGGTACGGTGCAGCTCGTGAGAGCCATGCCCATCGATCGGACGTTGTCCTGGACCTTCTGGCACAGGGCGGCGACCTTGTCGAGGTTGGCGCCCGATTCGGCCGCGGCGCCGACGATCTTCTCCGCGAGTACTGTGCCGCCGACGCCGCGCCGACCCGCCGTATAGAGCGAGTCCTTGACGGCGACGTCGTCCGCCATGACCACGGCCTTGACGGTGATGCCCTCCGACTCGGTCAGCTGAGCTGCCATGTCGAAGTTCATCACGTCGCCGGTGTAGTTCTTGACGATGTGGAGGACTCCCACACCGCCATTGACCGCACGAGTGGCGACCTGCATCTGGTCGGGCACGGGTGAAGTGAAGACGGCGCCGGCGCACGCGGCATCCAGCATGCCCATGCCCACGAAGCCGCCGTGCATGGGCTCGTGGCCCGAGCCGCCGCCCGAAATGACGCCTACTTTGCCCTTCTTGGGAGCGTCCTTCCGAACGATGACGTTGGGTTCGATGACCCGGATGATGTCGGCGTGGGCGGCGGCCATGCCGGCCAGCGCCTCGTCGACGACGCGATCGGGCGAATTGATGAGCTTCTTCATTCGATTCCTCCAGCGCGATTCGTCAGCCAGCCCAGGTCGTTCCGCCGGCGCGAGAAACCTCGAACCGGCGGCCCGACCAGGTGGCTATTTCCCGATCTGGAGGACGATGAAGTTGGTGAACGCGGCGTAGTACACAACTGCGGCGAGGGCGCCGCCGATGAGCGGGCCTACGACCGGCACCCAGGAGTAGCCCCAATCGGAGCCGCCCTTGCCCGGGATCGGCAGGAGTGCGTGCATGATGCGCGGCCCAAGGTCGCGGGCGGGGTTGATTGCGTATCCGGTCGTGCCTCCGAGGGAGAGGCCGATGACGACGACGAGAAGACCGACCGGCAGTGCGCCCATGGTGGCCGGCGCAAGGCTGCTGGGCTGCCCGAAGCAGAAGATGACGAAGACGAGCACGAAGGTGCCGATGATCTCCGAGATCAGGTTGAGGGGCAGGTTGCGGATGTTCGGGCCAGTGCAGAAGACCGCAAGCTTGAGACCCTGATCCTCGGTCGCCTTGAAGTGATCCCAGTAGTGCAGGGCCACAAGGGTGGCGCCGATCATCGCGCCCAAGAACTCACCGGCAAGGTACGGAGGAACGGCCTGCCAGGTGATGCCGGCGTTGCTGTTGAACATGTGAATGGTGGCAAGGCCGATTGTCACTGCGGGGTTGAGGTGGGCGCCGCTGAGCGGACCGGCAACCACGACGCCGCAGAACACGGCCAGACCCCACGCCAGCGTGATGACGATCCATCCGGCGTTCTGAGCCTTCGATTTCGCCAGCAGGACTCCTGCCACGACTCCGTCGCCCAAGAGGATCAGGATCGCGGTTCCGAAGACCTCGGCTACGAACTTCTCGACCATTCTCAGATCTCCATGGCTACACGATGGTGGCTGCGATCTCTTCCTTCGCGCCACCGCGCGGGTTGGATACTGATCGATGCATCCCGGCAGCTGAATCGACGGGTTCGACCGGTCGTCGTCAACAAATGGCATCGGGACCGTAGCGCGGAAGCCGCGCATGCCACCCGGATGCCGACCCTGACCTCCTTTCCGGCGGACGGACCGTGATCGAAGGGCGCTCTGGTTGGGTCGGGACACACCGCTGCATTGGAATCTAAGGCGGCTGAGACCCGGCAAATCTCAGATCATTCTCAGAAACGACGATTCGCCTAACGAAAAGCGGGGGCGAAACTCGGAGGCCGGTACGTCGTCTTGCCTGATGAGCCGATCTGAATCGGGGCGCATAATGGCTGCAGGTGCAACGATCGCACCTCGAGCAGTGAGGCGAGCGGGTGGATGAGAACCGCGGTCACACGCCGCGAAACGCTCGTGTGGTGGTTGTCGAGGATGATGACGCCCTCGAAGACCTGATCATGGCCTGGCTGGCGCACCACGGCCTCCAGACGGTCCCGATCCGGGGCAGCGCGCTTCCCGCCGCGCAGAGGGCCAGGCCAGCATCCGGTAGGCGGAAATCCAAGGGCTTGACCATCGACCATGTGGTCGACCTGCCGGCCGATCTCGCCGGCATCGGGACGAGGCAGCGGGACCTCCGAAGCCCCACGGTGGTGATCGTAGCTAGCGATCAGCTCGACGACGCGGATCGCCCCGAACTGACCACGCCGGTAGACGTGCTCCGGGCCGGGGAGACGTCCGCGCTGGGAGAGTGGATAGACACGTTCCGCCTGAAGAGCCGGAATGCCAGGCGCGGCCACATCAGGCTTGGGCCCCTGGACATCGACGCCGCCCGTCAGTCGGCTCAGATCGAAGGCCTGGACATTCGTCTCACCCCGACGGAGTTCAGGCTCCTCACGTACCTCGCCGAGAACGCGAATCGAGTTGTCGGCCATGCCGAATTGCTCCGTTCGGTCTGGAGTCCGGGCTACGAAGACGACCTCCATCTCCTGCAGCAGACGGTCGGCAGTCTGCGTGCCCGAATCGCGCAGGTGACCGGCGAGCATCTGATCGAATCCGTCTACGGATCCGGCTACCGGATGGCCCGCTCGGTCGAACCGCCGGAGGACGCCGTCTACGAACTCGCGGCCGAACCGTCGCGGCCACCGGCCGTACTCAAGCGCCGCTAGTCGACTTCACCGACACGCCGGCCGCGTTCGCTCGGGGCCGTCGGCGTTGCGCGTCCCCTACCCGACCGCCTTGCCGACCAGGGTGCCGAGGCCGAACGTGACCGCCGCTGCGGCCAATCCGAGCAGGACCTGGCGGCCGCCCGTCTTGAGTACGCTCGAGCCGGTGACGATCGTGATCGCGGCGCCGACGAGCATCAGCGCCACGGCGCTGACGACGATCGAAGCTACCACCGCCGGCAGCCCCGAAGCGAAGATGAACGGCGAGACGGGCACGATCGCGCCCAGGGCGAAGAGGCAGAACGAGGTCGCGGCGGCAACCCAGGCAGAACCGCCGAGCTCGTCGGGGTTTATGCCCAGCTCCTCGCGCGCCAGCGTGTCGACGGCGTGGCCGATCTCGCCGCCGACGATCGACTTCGACATCAGCCGCGCCTGCTCTGCGCTGAGGCCCTTGGCCTGGTAGATGAGCGTCAGCTCCTCCTCTTCCTCGTCCGGAACCTGAAGCAGCTCCTCGCGCTCGACCTTGACCTGATGGGCGTAAAGCTCGCGGGCGCTCTGGACGGACAGCCACTCGCCGATAGCCATCGAGAGCGCGCCCGCCATCATGCCGGCGAAGCCGACCACCAGCACGTTGCGGCCCCCGTCGAAGGCCCCGGCCACACCCATCGTGATGCTCAGGTTGGACACGAGGCCGTCGTTTGCACCCAGCACCGCCGCGCGGAGCTGATTGCCGCCGCTGCCCCGGTGGCGGCCCTCGATGCGGGCGATGGTGCCGCCTTCGACGCCGTGGCCGCCGGCCAGCTCGCGGAAGAGGCGGGCGTGGGAGCGCTCGTCGCCGGGCATCCGGGCCAGCGCCTCGGGTTGATCGTCGTACATGGATTCGTCCGAGGCCTCGCGCTCGGCGATCGTGGGAACCACGAGCGCCGGGCCGAAATGGCGCGCCACGAACATCAGGGCACGCGCCCGCCAGGCCGGATGCATGGCGCTCGTGTCGACTCCGGCAGCCGCCAGATTGGCTCGCCACACGCCGGCATGGACGCTCTCGATCTCGACCATCCGGGCGTAGAAATCCTTGAGAGTCTGGCTCGATTCCTCCTCGGCCAGCAGGTTGTAGAGGGCGACCGCGTCGATCTCGCCCTGGAGGTTGTTGCGATACCGGGCGACGTCGGCCGGGGTGGCCGGCGTTGGCGGCTCGGGCGCGGCCGGCGGCCTGGTCGCAAGCGGTCGTTTCGCCGCCCTGCCCTGCTGCTTTCCGGCGGGCACTGAAGGCTCGGACGGGGCCGCGGTCGTGGGCCCGGGGGCGGGCGCGACCTGGCGGGCGGCCACTGGTTCGACGGTGGTGGGTCCGGCAGGGGCGGCTGCCGGCGTGGCAGCCGCGAGATCGGCGGCGGCTTCCGGCGCGATGGACGCGCCCAGTTCCGCGCGCGCGGCCTTCGCTCGGGCTTTGGCCTTGGCCGACTTCTTCTTCTTGCGATCGCTCATGGCGTCAGTTTCGCCTGTCCGGACGCGGAGGACAACGCCGGATTTGGCAGAAGTTTCCGGGAGACGGCGAAAGCGCGCTCGCCGCCGTGAGCCCTAGCTGCGCTCGACGATCAGATCGCCGGCCGGACGGCTTACGACTTTGCCCGGAGGCGTGGCCGTAGGCGGAACCCAGGCCCGGAATCGGTCGCCCAGCTTGGAGCGCCGATCCGAACCCCACACGAAGACGTCCGCTCCGCCGCCGTACGGGCAGAACGCGTCGCCGGTCGCGGGCGCGAACAGGGCGACTCGACCGATCCTGTCTCTGGCAACGGCCAGCCAGACGCGATCGAGGAGGCCTCTCTGCCAGCTCATGGTCGTGGCCACGAACTCGGCCCGGCCCGGGCTCGGCAGGTAGTCCCGAAGGCTCTCGATCCAGGTCGTGGGCGGCTCGATCGGCTCCGCGCCGATGGCCCTCAACTCCCCGGTGGCCTCATGCTGAGGATCGAGGTGGATCGCCAGAATGAGCACCGTCGTCCCGGTGAACAGTGAACTGGCGACGGCGTCGAACCGCGAAGCCGTCCGCTCATCTTCCTCGCGCGTCGCCGGCTCCGCGCTGTTGCGCAGGTAGTGGACCCGCGTCCACACCGCCTCGTGCGTGAAACGCAGCATGAAACCAACCGGCGGTTGGCTCGAGTACTGCGCCTGCCACGCATCCAGCGCTTCGTGGACGTCCATTTGGATCAGATCGACCCCGCTACCTCGGCCAAACCGGTCGCCACACCGGGAAGCTCCCGGAATCGGCGCCCGCCATTACGCATGGAAGATACGCCGGATGCAGGAGCCGGGCGTGGGCATACCGTACCCGTTATCGGGCTGCCCGACAACATGGTGCGAGGCCGGCCGGGAACGCTCTTTGCGGTCGGCGCTCACCGCCGCCAGATTCCCGGTGCGGCCGAGCAACCGGGCGGCCGCCGCTACGATGCGAGGCCGGGCCGGGCGGCCGCGATCACGGCCTCGTCGGCAGGGAAATCCAACGACTCGTAGTGCTGAATGTCGAAGTTGTCGAACACCTCCGGAGTGTCCCCGGAGATGATGGGGGCGTTCAGGAGATCGACACCGCCGACCCAGTCGTAGACGGCTCTGAGGTCGGTCCAGACGCTCAGGAAGAGGATCTCCTCCGAGCCGTCCTTGTGGGATTGCCGAGCCACCTCGGCAAAGGAGCAGCCGTCATGCCGGCGCGTCCGCGCCAGAACCTGCCCGGCATGTTCTCGAAAGAGGCCTACGCAGTCGGCCCTGACGCGCCCTTTGAGTACCCGGACGATCAACTGTGATCCTTTGATGATCCGCGCCGCCCCCGCCCTCGATTTTCGGGAGAGTGCGTCGGTTAGGCAATACCAGGCGCATAACAACACTCGCCAAACGCGATCGTTCGGACCGGGGGGCCTTACACCGCCCTTACCTGGATCGCGAACGCGGTTGTAGGCGGCCCACCGACTATCCCCCTGTCAGCTCGACGGAGTCCGACCAGGGAGATCAGCCCGTGAACCGTCATGCAAGCTCAGCCCCAAGGCTCGTCAGCACTCTGCTGATGCTCGGCCTCGCGGTGGTCGCGTGCGGCCGCCAGAATGCAGCCCCGGCGCAGCAGCCGGCCGGACAGAACCAGACGGCGGCCGCCAGCGCGGCGGCGTCGACCCCCGCCACGGCGCCGGTGGCCGTGGCTTCGGATGCTCAGGCATCGCCGGCGGCTACCGATGCGACCGCGGGCACGACCGCTCCGGTCGCTTCCTATTCGCCCCCGACCACGGCCGACGATCCCGTCACCGGCGAGATCGGTTCGGTCGACCAGATCCTGAGCGGCCTCGACAGCTCGCTTTCAAGCTCCGGCGGCGGCGAGTAGCCGGCCCGGACCCAGTCAGGAGATAGAACATGAAGACACGCATCGGCACAACTCTCGCCGGGCTCGCGGTCGCGGCCCTGCTCGTCGTCGGGTCCGCAGCCGTCGCATCGGCCGCCTCGCCGGTCGTCGCCGGCGGCCCCGCCGGCACCGGTGTCTGCGTCAAGGACGCCGCCGCCATCAAGGCCGGCGTATCGATCGACACACTCCGAGCCTTCGGCGACTGCGAGATCGCCCGCCGCATCGTCACCCTCGACAAGGCCGCCTCGAAGATCACCGCCTCCAAGGTGCTGACCAGTTCCGACGCCGCCGCGCTCTCAGCCGAGGTCGCATCGACCAAGAGCGGCCTCACGGCCCTCAAGGCCACGATCGACGCCGAGACCTCTCCCGTCGCCCTGAGGGCTGAGATCCGCCAGATAGTGACCGACTATCGCGTCTATCTCCTGGTCGTCCCGCAGGTGAATCTCGTGAACGGCGCGGACGGCGTCGGCGCCGCAAATACCGTGTTCGCCAAGGTCTCGACAAATCTGACGGCCCGCATCGCCGCCGCCAAGGCTGCCGGCAAGGACACCACCGCGGCTCAGGCCGACCTCGACGCCATGAACGCCGCCGTTACCCAGGCCGTCGGGCTCGCGGGCCCGCTCCCGGCAGCGCTCCTGCCGCTGACTCCCGCCCAGTACGACGCCGGAACTGCCGGCCCGGTGCTCACGAACGCTCGAGCGGACCTGGTCAAGGCCCGCGGCCTCCTCCAGTCGGCCCGCCAGGACGCAGTGGCCTGCCGCGACGCGCTCAAGTAGCTCACCGCTCGTCGCGGTCCCAAATCGCGCGGCTCCCGGCCTTCGGGCCTGGGGCCGCGCTTCTCTATCCGGCGAGCTCCTCAGGCCCTGCCCCACTCCTTGTACGGGTGCGAGACCAGGCTGGCGTTGTAGTAACGAACGTCGCCGGTGACTTCCTCGCCGATCCAGTCGGGCAGGGGAACGGCCGTCGCTTCGGACGGAAGCTCGACCTCCGCCACGGCCAGCCCATCGTTCTCGCCGCTGAAGATGTCGATCTCCCAGACCAACCGGCCCGCGGCCAGGCGGTAGCGAATCTTCTCGACGAGCGGACGCAGGGCCAGCCGGTCTAGCAGCTCCTCGGCGTCGGGCACCGGGATCTCGTATTCGTACTCGGCCCGGCTGGCGCCGCTTTCCGAGGCCGGTCCCTTGATCGTCAGGAAGGCCCGCCGGCCCGCCACCCGCACCCGTACCGTGCGTTCCGGATCGATCGACAGGTAGCCCTGTCTCATGATCGTGCCGGGCAGATTCGCCACGACGGACGGGTCGCCCACGAGGAACTTGCGCTCGATTTCGACTCCCATATCAGGTGTCCTCTTCGATCGGTTGGAGCGTGAACCCGAACTCGGAGCCGGGACCGTCGGTCCGGGGACGGGCCCAGATCGTGCCTTCCATCGACTCGACCAGGCGATGGGCCAGGAAGAGGCCGATCCCGGACCCGGCGGTTCCGGCCGTCCGCTCCGACCTGTAGAAGAGGTCAAAGAGCCGGTCGGCCTCGGCCGGGTCTACGCCCGGCCCGCGATCGAGAACGCGAACTCGTGGCCGGCCGTCCTGGACATCGGCGACGACGTCGATGCGACCGTCGGCCGGACCGTATTTCGCGGCGTTGCCGATAAGGTTGCGCACGATCTGCTCGACGAAGGCGGACTCGGCCTTTGCCACCGGGACTCGGCCGACCACGTGGAGCGCAATCTGCCGGCCCGGCCAGCGAGTCTGCTCCTGGGAGCAGAGCTTGCGCAGGACGTGCGGCACCAGGACCGGCTCCGTCCGAATCTGGATCGTGCCGCGCTCGACTCTGGCCAGGACGACCAGGTCCTCGACCAATCGCCGCAGCCGCTCCGATTCCTGATTGATGTCGTCGAGCAACTCGGCGCGCTGCGACTCCTCCAGTCCGTCGCGGCTCAGGAGCGTGCTGGCCGCGTGAATAGAGGTGATGGGAGTGCGCAGCTCGTGCGAAAGGATGCCCGCGAAAGCCTCCCGAAACGCCTCCGCGTCGCGGCGATCGGTGACGTCCAGGTTGATGCCGGCCCAGCTCGTGGAGCGTCCGCCGCCGTCGAGGATGGGGAAGCCTCGCGAAAGGATCGTGTGCGATCGTCCGTCCGTGCCCCTCACCGTGAACTCGAAGCTCCACTGGTTGCGGGCCCTGACCGCGGCGTGCCAATCGCGCAACGTCGCCTCGGCGGTTCCGGGCGAAAGGGCCTCCGCCCAGCCGAGGCCCTGGGCCTCCTCCTCGGTCCGGCCGATGAGCGTAAGAAACGACTGGCTCAGGTAGCGCATCCGGCCGTCCGCATCGGCCGTCCAGAAGCCGAACGGAATGGAATCGCTGATGACCTGAGCCTGACTGCGCAACTCGGCCAGCGCCGCCAGGGCCTCTTCGCGGCGCTTGCGCTCGGTGATGTCGAAGACGCTCAGCGCCAGGCCGATCGCCTCGCCGCCGTCATCGGTGAGTGGCTTCGCGCTCAGCAGCCAGGTCGCCGGGGCGCCCCCGGACGTTGATGGACCCCCGACTTCGAGGTCCTGAATTGCGCGGCCGGAAACGAGCACGTCCTGCAGCGCGGCCGAGGCCTGGAGTCCGAGTTCGGGCGAAACGCGTACGAGACCCTGGCCGAGATGAGCCAGCGCCCCAAGCCCATCCATCGAGGCAAGCGCCGGATTGACGTACAGGTAGCGCAGCTGGCGGTCCAACACCGCCAGGCCGATCGGCGCGGTCTCTATCAGCGGCGTCGAGACGGCCGAGCCGAGGCGGGCCAGGTCCAGCTCGGCCTGCCGGCGCTCCTGGACGAGTCGCCTGACGCTCGCCGTGGTCCAGGCCCCGATCGCCACCAGCACCAGGGCCTCGAGGGTGACCAGGATCGAGAGGCCGACGGACTCGTCGTAGAGCCCGGCCCGCTCCCCGAGGAGGCGGAGCCAGGCGCCGATGGGCACGATCAGGACCGCGGCCGGGACGATGCGGCGAACGACCTGGCCGGCGGGACCGGGATCGGTCACCTGACGCGCCAGGGCATGTCCGGGATCCACGGCGATCAGCCCGACGGCCACAAGCGTGAGCGCGATCGCCGCCGGCAGCGACTCCTGGCTCCCGGACGCCACGCCGACAAGCGCTTGAGCGCCGTATATGTAACTCAGCAAGGAGACGCCGCCGATTGCGGCGGTCACTCCGGCGAGCAATTCAGTCACGTAGAGCCCGCGAAGGCGACGACCAACCGAGAGAACGGCAAGAGAGGCGGCCACAAGGCCGACCGCAGTCTGGACGGCGAATCGGCCCGGATGGGGCGAGCCGGCGCCGGCCAGGTCCTTGAACAAGACCTGGTCGATGCCGAGATCTGCTGCGGCCGCATGCTCCACAAGCGTTGCCCCAGCGACGACTACCACGAACAGGGCCGCGACCGAGGCCCAGGCATTTGGCTTGCCCGGGCCCGCGGCCAGGAGCCACAAGGCGAGCGCCAGAGCGAGGAAGCAAATCGCGGCGTTGAGCTTCGTGGCGACTCCGCCGGGCAGCCACGAGGCAAGGTCGGCGATTCCAAACACCCAGCCCGCCAGCGCCAGGACGGAGATGAGGCCCACGACCGCGGCGACGCCGTGGACAACGCCGACCAGAGGCGTCGCGGGTCTCCAGAGCCGAGCGCGCAGGACGGTCACAGTGGCGTCGTTGACCTCAAGAGGTCGCGCCGGAGGCCGCGTGCGACAAAGGGATCGGCCGCCGACCGCAGTTGACTCATCGGACCGCTCCAAATTGCCTGGGTGACGATTATCGTACGCCTCGCGCGGAGCCGGTTGAAGTGCCAGGGTATGCATGCCGAACGGCCCTGCTGAGCGTGCCGCCGGTCGCCTATCGTCACCATCCGACAGCGGCCGTCGCGCGGCCCGAATCGACTCGCCGGAGTCCAGGGAGACCGTCATGACCTGCCCGAATTGCGGATCTCCGAACGAGATCGCATCCACGTTCTGCGCTCGCTGCGGGACCAGGCTTCAACAGGCCGCGACGCCACTGCCCTGGGACCAGACTCAACCTCCGCCGGACGCCGCTGTCGCGCCGGCTCCGCCGGACGCCGCTGTCGCGCCGGCTCCGCCATCGCCGGCCTGGGACCAGACTCCGCTGCCGCCACCCGTCCAGTTTCCCCAGGCGGGAGCTCCGCTCGCTCCTCCTCCGGACTGGTCGCCTCCTCCATTCGCGCCGCCACCGGGCTGGCCGCCCGCTCCTCCGCCACCGGGCCAATGGGGCCAGACCCCGCCGCCCTTCCCTGGCCACTTCCCGCCGCCAGGAGCTCCGCTCGCGCCGCCTCCGGGCTGGTCGCCGCCTCCGGGCTGGTCGCCTCCTCCGGGCTGGTCGCCTCCTACGTTCACGCCGCCACCGGGCTGGCCGCCCGCTCCTCCGCCACCGGGCCAATGGGGCCAGACTCCACCACCGGCGGGTCCGTACCCGTATGGGGCGCCGTGGGGCCAGGCCTACCCACCGCCGGGCGCCTACTACGGAGCGCCGAGGGCGAGCTCGGGAGCCGGCTCCGCGGCTCGCACGGCCGGGATGCTCGCCCTGATCGGCGGGGCCGTGGCGATCGGGTCGGCCTGGCTACCGTGGATGACCGTCGGCGGCTCGGGCTGGTCCGGGGTCGACGCCGTGACATCCAACATGGGTCTGGCCAACGGCAATTACCTGGTCGGAGTCGGCATCCTCGCCGCGGTATGCGGCCTGCTGGTGGCCCTCGGCGCGGCGAGGGGATCGGGGAAGATGCTGCTCGGATTGGGTGTACTGGTCGGCGCGATCGGGATCCTGGGCGTCGAGGTCGCCGCGTACTTGAAGATGAGCGACTTCGTGTCCGAGTACAACAGCTTCGGCAGCCTCTACGGTATCAACGCGTCGGTCGGTTGGGGCATCTTCGTCGGAGCCGGGGGCGGCTTGATGGCCGGAGTGGGCGGCCTGCTGACGCTCGCCGCCCGGCCCTCGGCGGCGCCCGCGGCTTGATGGCCGGAGTGGGCGGCCTGCTGACGCTCGCCGCCCGGCCCTCGGCGGCGCCCGCACCGATCACTCGCTGACGTTGGTGCCCGAACCCGAAACCCTGTCCTGACCTGGCGCTCCCCGCGATCTCCATGGCGGCGTCAGGGTGCGCTGATGGGGCCCGACGTGCCCGGCCTCAGGGGATCCAGGTCCTCGGTCGTTTGACTTCCCGCTCGCTCGGCTCGGGTACTTCCCAGACGGGTCCGCCCTCGGGCGGTTCCGCCGGTCTGGCCGCGGCAGCCGCGGCGGGATGGGCGGCCGGCGCGGCCGGCGGCTTCTGCGCCGCTGGCTTGGCCGGCTGCTTGAGGCTGGACGGCGCGACGGCCGGTGTCGGTGTCTTCGGAGCCGGCAACCCGATCGGATGCGGAGCCACCCAGGCCGCCGTCTTGCCGGCAGGCGTCCTGGCCGGCTTGCGCGCCGGCGGCTGCGGAGCGGCCGGAGGCTCGACCACGGCGACTTCCTTGGCCGCTCCCCTGGCGGGACCGGTGGCCGGAACCTTGGCCGCGGGCTTGCCTGCCCCCGCTGCCGGAGCCGCAACCGGCGCGACCTTGGGGCCGGGCTTTGGTGCGACCTTGGGTTCTTCCACTTCGACGGCCGCAGGCTTGGCGACGGCAACCACCGGCGGCACGGCCTGCACCGCAGTCGGCGCGGCGACCTGAAAGGCACGTCCGTCGACGGCAGCCAGCAGCCCCAGGACGAAGTCGCAGATGCGGTCGGCCTCGTCGTCGATACCCTTGAGGACCTGGCCCTCGATCTGGATGGCGACCAGCCTGTGGCCGTCGGCCGACTCTACGGCGAGATCGCTCACCTGCAGCTTGCCCCAGCGGATGAGCTTGCCCGTCGCCCTCGGGCCCTCTGCACCGGCGCCGTTGACGCGGACGGCGACCGTGACCAGACCGGCCGGCGTGGGGGCCATGACCGAGTATCGGAATTCTGGATCCTCGCCCCAGAGGACCCAGCACGCCGGGTCGCCGGCCGCCCCAAGGTCCGCGAGGACCGGCTTGAGCACGGCAACGACCTTGTTGCTCATGCACTCGCGGTTAGGGGCCGTCTTTCTCCACTCGGACAGAAGCATCGACTGGCCTCCCCATCACGACCGGCACGTGACCGCACCGGCGGTTTGTTCGTCGCCGATGAGGCTATCACGCCGCAAGTCCACGTGGAGACGGACCTGCGACGGCCCCAGGGCGGGCTCGATCTCAAGACGGATGCGGGCACAACCATGGAAGGATGCGAACGCGTCCCCGGGAGTAGTCGGCTGGCTCCTGCCGAAGGATGTGCCGGTCGATTCCAGGCGCGTATTCTCACGCTGACACCGGCCCGGCAACCAGGCGCGGGAGTCGGCCGGTCGCACCACATGGCGGTCGGGAGTGTCATGGGTGCACGCTTACGAGAGGACGGCTTATGAGGCTGAACCGCGGTCGACTCTACTGGGGAGTCTTCTTCATAGTCCTTGGGGCCGTGCCGCTGGCCTACCACCAGGGCGTGGTGACCCTCGGCATGCTCGGCGACGCCTGGAGGTTGTGGCCGCTGATCCTGGTCGGCATCGGCCTCGGCATCGTCCTGTCGCGGACTCCCGCCTACTTCGTCGGCGGCCTCGTCGTCGCGGCGTGCTTTGGTCTGGTCGTGGGCAGCCTGTTCGCCGTCGGGCCTCGATTCAGCTGCGGCAACTCGAACGGAGGGTCCTCCACCGTTTCGCGCGAAGGCACCTTTGCCGGCGCCGCCCAGGTCGAACTGGACCTCCAATGCGGCAGCGCCAGCGTCACGACCTCGCCCGACGGCCGGTGGCATGTGAACGCTTCCAGCACCGACGCGAACAACTCCGAGGTGACCTCTTCGGACAGCTCGCTGGCCATCAAGTCCGGCGACGGCAACCGCTGGTGGTTCGATCGCGGCGCGGAGAATTGGACCGTCGAACTGCCCTCGGGACAGTCGATCGGCCTCAGCGTGGCCATCGACGCCGGCGACGCCCACGTCAACCTCGGCGGCGCGAGCCTCTCGTCCGCGACCTTCTCTCTGAACGCCGGCTCGCTCCACGCCGACCTCACCGGCGCCCGGGTCGGCAGCGTCACCGTGTCGACCAACGTCGGCGCGTCGTCGCTGATCCTCGACGGCAACTCGAGCGTTTCTGGAACCATCTCGACGAACGTCGGGTCGCTGGACCTGTGCGTGCCGGGGCAGCTCGGACTCCGCCTCGACTCGAGCGAGAGTCTGGCGTCGAGCAACCTGTCGAGCGCCGGCCTGGTACGTGTCGGCGACGCATGGCAGACAACCGGCTACGACGCTTCGG
The DNA here is from genome assembly GCA_964529245.1 of uncultured Anaerolineaceae bacterium. Classification (GTDB taxonomy): domain Bacteria; phylum Chloroflexota; class Limnocylindria; order Limnocylindrales; family CSP1-4; genus Fen-1039. The sequence goes on along the minus strand of CAZGUS010000030.1, from coordinate 6,740 downwards.
CGAACAAGGCCGACTTCTCAGTAAGCACCAGCGTCGGAAGCCTGACGCTCAACCCCGCAGGAGGCTGCAAGTGAACCCTCGTCGTCTCTATCGATCCGCCGACGACCGCTGGATTGCGGGAGTGGCCGCCGGAGTCGCCGAATACTTCGACGTCGATCCGATCCTGGTCAGGATCATCTGGCTCGTCTCGATCCCGCTGACCGGTTTCATCTCTCTCGTGGCCTACATCATCATGATGATCGTGGTACCGCTCGGGCCTCAGGAGTGGTCCCAGCCGTCGCCGTGGCAGCCGGGCGGGGCGCCCGTGGGCTTCGGTCCCGCGGGGACGCCTCCGGCCCAGACCGAAGGCGGTGCCGGGCCAGCTCCCACGGGTGCCTACGCCGGCACTCCGCAGGGCGTGCCGATGCCCGGCCCGATGCCCGGCCCGATGCCCGGCCCCACGGCCGGATGGGACTGGCGCTGGCAGTCGCGCCATGATCGCTGGCAGAGGCGCGCCGAACGCTGGGAGCGCCG
>CAZGUS010000030.1:0-6127 GCA_964529245.1 uncultured Anaerolineaceae bacterium | reverse complement strand
GGAGCGCCGCGGCTCGGGCGGCGTCGTGTTCGGCGCACTCCTCATCGTGGTCGGTGGCGTCCTGGCATGGCACACGATCGACCCGTCCCTCGACTTGAACCTCGCCTGGGCGATCGCCATCGTCGCCTTCGGCGTGTTCCTGGTCGTCTCTTCGATCGAGCGGCGCGGCGGCGCCTGAAGCCCGGGCGGCCGATGCCGTCGGCCGCGCAATTGGACCGGCGGACCGCTCTTTCTGGCTAGGCGACGAGCCGATGACTCGGGCGGCGCCGCTTCAGCGACATCAGCAGCCCATACAGGAGGCTGAAGATGGCCGTGATGGCACCGGCGGCGACGCTCAGGTTGCGCGTCGTTGCCGGCGCCCCCGAGCTCCCAGCCGAGTCGTCGCCGTTCGAGCCGGCCTGGTCCGTGCCGGCCAGCGCCGCGTTCGGGCCGGGCGATCCGGCGGCGTCGGGCTGGATGCCCTCGACGACGGCGGTCGGCTCGGCCGTTGGGTCGACCGGTATGTAGAGAGTGGCTCCGGGTACGACTGACGCCGCCGCCGTCGTCGGGCTCGCCGCCGATGACGCCGCAGCGGCGGAGGTACCGGCCGGTCGCGTCGCGGCCTTCGGCCTGGATGGCCCACCTCGGCTGAACATGCAGTCGTAGTAGTAGGCGCCGTTGGACCCGATCCAGGCCCCGCAGCCGACCCTGTCGTAGCTGCCGACGATGATCGCGTAGTGGGTCGAGCTCGAGGTCCAATCCCACATGGCCACGTCGGTCGTGTGGTAGGTGGACGTCGCGGAGCCCGGGCAGGTCCGCAGCGAAGGCGTGCAGCCGTACGTGTACGTCACCTTCGTCGTCCCGTACCCGCCGTTGAGAGCCATGATCTCGCCGCGGGCGCCCCTGTAGCCCCACTCCGCCATCGCGTCCATCGAGGTATAGCTGGGGCAGAGCCGGAGCGCGTGCGCGTTTGCCCCGACGCCGTACACGGCGAAGTCCCTGGCTCGACCGTACATCACCTTGGTGGCATCGTTGGGGCAAGCGACAGCGCCGTCCCGAGCCTTCGCGGCCAGGAAGCTGTCGGTGCTCAGGGCCGCCTTGCCGTGGGCCGCACGCTCGCCGTTGATGAGCCGAACCAGCTCGTTGGCCTGGGCGTTGCCCGGCCCGGCGGCCAGGGCGGCCGGCACCGAGAACGTCAGGGACATGCCGAGGGCGACGGTGGCGAAGGCCAACGCGCTCAGGACCAGGGAACAGCGCGGCTGACGGTGGTTCCGCAAGGTGGTCTCCTCCGGACGGTAGAGGCCGACGCGTCGAACGCTATTGCGACGATTGCTCCCGGACCCAGGGTGAGACTGGGCCCGAGCGTCATTCTCGGCACGGACCGTAACCACCCGTTCGAGCTGTTTCGGGAGGGCAACCTACCCGGGAAACGTTCAACTCACGAGTGCAACGACCTGTGGCGCATTCTGGCACCGTCCTGAGGGTGAAGGAAACCGAACCATCAGTCCGCCTTCCCTTCACTTTCGTAACTACCCATTGGAAGGGGAACCCAGCGCAGCAGGTCAGGCAGCGCGGTTCTTCACGCATGCGGCGAGCTGGGTGTCGGTGCGCTTGATGTGTCCGGTGAGCCAGCGCATCAGCTCGCTCTCGATCCTGACGACGAGATGGGCCGTGGCGCCGTCCCTCTCGTACTCCGCCTTGAACGAGGCAAAGGTGGCGACGAAGTCCTTGTGCGCGGCGGCGTTGGCCGTGGCGACCGGGCAGTGGTAGCGCGCCAGGCAGTCTTCTTCGTGGCCAAAATGGGTGACCGCGTAGTTGCCCAGCTCTCTCCGCCCGCGACGCGCCTGCGCGAAGACGGCCTCGGCGCGGGGAAACGCGGTAGCGACGTCGTCGACAGCAGTCGTGGCTGGCGGGCCATACAGTCCCCATTCAGCCGTTTCTCAGGAAGCGGACGTACGGTCGAACGTGGCCCGCCCCTGTGGACCGAAGGCGTGCCCAGCGCCAGGAGGCTCGAATGACCGCTCCCAGCTCCCCCGCCCAGCCGCCATCGGCGGGGCGATCGCACCGCAACCGCAATCTCCTGATCGGCCTGATCGCAGTCGTGGTGATCGGCGGCGTCGCGGTCGGAGGATACGGCCTGTATTACCTGTTCCTGAGCCCGGCGGGGCCGGCCGCCGTAGCCTCCGGCGCACCGGTGATCCCGAGCGGCGCCGGTGTCACGGCTCCCGCGTCGCTCGATGGAACCTGGAACGTGAACACCAGCCTCGGCTCCATCTCCGACTTCTCCGCCTCGTGGGTCGGGTATCGGGTCCAGGAGCAGCTGGCAGGCGTCGGCGCCAACACGGCCGTCGGGCGCACGCCGCTGGTCACGGGCTCGATGAGCCTGACCGGTGCCGTCGTCGACAACGTGTCGATCAGCGCCGATCTGACCGCCCTCAAGAGCAGCGACCCCAACCGCGACAACCAGTTGCGCCGGCAGGCGATCGACACCGACCAGTTCCCCACCGCGACATTCAAGACGACCGCGCCGATCGACCTCGGAACGCTGCCGGCGGAGGGCAAGACGGTATCCGTGACCGCCGCGGGCACGCTCACCATTCACGGCGTCACGAAGAACGTTTCCATCGCTCTGGCGGCGGTTCGCCAGGGCGGGATCATAGCCGTGACGGGCACGCTGCCGGTCGTGTTCGGCGACTACGGCTTCAGCGGACCAAGCAGCTTCTCGGTCCTATCGGTCGACGACCACGGGATCATGGAACTCCATCTACTGTTCACCCACGCCTGATAGTTAGATCGCCCAACGTTCGATCGCGCCTGACAAGCCGGAAGGAAGAGTCGATGTCCTTTATGCGGTTCCTTGGCGGCCGACAGGCTGCCGGCATGCCGATCCCACAGCCGACGCCGACAGACACCGAAACCGAGGCGGTGCGCAACATCGTCGCCCGGCTCGAGTCGCTTGCGCCCGACAAGGCGCGGCTCCTCGCCGGCATGGCTTACGTGCTGGCTCGGGCCGCCAACGCCGACATGGTCATCACGGACCTCGAGACGCAGACCATGGAGAGCGTGCTTGTCGAGTATGGGCTCGATCAATCGCAGGCGGTCCTGGTCGCCGAGATGGCCAAGCTCCAGGAGCGAACGGCCGGCGGCACGACCGACTACCTGGTGACGCGCGACTTCCGCGAGGCTTCGACGCCGGATCAGCGCCTGATGCTCCTGCGCGCCTGCTTCGAGGTCACGGCGGCGGACGGCGCGATCACGGCTCTCGAAAGCGCGACCCTCGACGAGATCGCCAACGAGCTGGACATCGAACGCGCCCAGGCAACCGCCGTCAGAGCGCAATACGCGGACTCGTTCACCGCCAGGCTGAACTACCGACCCAAGGAATAGCGCCGGGGCCGCCCGCGAGGCCGACGAACCGGCGGCTCCGCCGCGCTAGCGGATGTGGGCCGGCTGGCCGGGGCGGGCGGCAGCCTGCGAAGTCAGCCTGCCCAGCAGGTCCCGGACCGGACGGACGAACCATCTCGTCGAGTGTTCCGTGCCGTGCGGATCGTCGCGCATCGCGATCAGCTTGTCCGCCAGGGCCTCGATGTCGCCGACGACCTTTGCCCTGGGGAACAGTTCGACAGCGGCGCGATGGTTGTTGGCTGCATTGACGAAGAGCATGCCCGCGGACCGGATCCTGGCGATGGCCCCGAAGTCGACAACCTTCTCCACGTCGCCGGCCGAGACGCCGCTGTTGGCGCGGTTGACCACGAGGGCCAGGCGATCTCGAATCTGCAGGTCGACGGCGACTTCGCGGAACTGCACGGCAGCGCGGATGGTCGGGACGTCTGGTGTGACCGGCACGAGAATCTGGTCGGCCAGGCCGAAGATGCCCTGGTTGAGCGGCCCGTAGTCCGGGTGCATGTCGACGACGATCCAGTCGAAGGAGTCGCGGGCGGCGCTTATTGCCTGGGCGACACGCTTGGGCTCGAGGACCTCGGTGTGGAGCGGGGACCGCGACATCGTCAGCACCGCGACGCCGCTGCTATGGGCGCAGGCGACATCCGCCAGGGAGTGGAAGGCGTTCGATTCGAGATCGGCCGTCCAGACGTCGACGACGGTGGGATTCTCGTCCATGCCCAGCGAGGTCACCACGTGGCCGGTCACGGTGTCGCAATCGATCAGCAGCACGCGCTGGTTCTTGCGTAGCTGCAGCACCGCCGACGTGTTGATGGCGATCGTGGTTTTGCCGACGCCGCCCTTGGGGTTGAAGACCACGACGATCTGGCCGCGATGCGTCACGGCCGCGGACGAGACGCCGACATCGCCTTCCAGGATGGACGATCGGGCATCGTCGCCCAGGGCCTCGGACCTGATGAGCATCGTTTCGGCCCGGATGAGCATCGCTTCAGCGCGCCAGCGAAGCGAGGCGGCCGAATAGGGCCGGGTCACGAACTCGCCGTTGACGCGGGCGCGGCCGGCCAGACTGAGTCGGTCCGAGGCCGTCGACGACACGATCATCAGCGAGGGGATGTTGCGCTCCCCTTCGTGAAGGAGGGAGTACATCTCGATGGTTGCGTCGAAGTCTCCCTCGCCATCCAGGATCGCCAGGCCGATGTCGGTGCGGACTTCGAGCAGCGCTTCGAGCTCGTCTGCGTCGGCGACGGCGAGGGCTTCATATCCGGCCTCGGCAAGCTCCGCACTCACCTCAGGGAGTTCGTCTCCCGGCAGGTAGATGGCGACTGCTGATCGCGGCACTTGGATATTCGCCTCCTGGCAGGACCATGGTACCGCCTCAGTCTACCCGAAGGTCATGCCGCCACGCCAGCGGCGCGACCGCGCGGCCCGCAGCCTCGTTTCGGCGACCCCGCCAGACCGGGCGCCGCTCGTCCCTTCGGGCGGGGTCGGGCTCGTGGCCGATCGGGCCGCACGCCCAGCTGATGCGTAACCGCGTCCTGTATGCGGAGCTCTACGCCCTGCAGGCCAGCGCCTACGAGTGAGTGGATCGGCCGCCGCAGAGGCTATGCCGCGCGCTTTGGCCAGCCGACGGTGCCTGTCCCGAACCAGGTACCGGACGAGCCTTTCACGATGGCCACCGCGTTCTCGAGGGCGCCGATTGCGGCGAAACGGCCGCCGCCCTGGACGAACTGGGCGCAGGCGCGAACCTTGGGCGCCATCGAGCCTGCCGGCCAGGCTCCCATGGCCAGGCCGTCCATCGCTTCGTCGACAGAGAGACGCAGGATCGCCTCCTGGCGCGGCGTGCCCCAGCGCCGATACACGGCGTCGACGTCGCTCAGGAGCAGCAGTCCGTCGGCTTCCACCGAACGGGCCAGGACGACGGCCGCGAGATCCTTGTCGATCACCGCCTCGACGCCCACGTACTGGCCGTCGGGCTGCTCCACGACCGGCACTCCCCCGCCGCCCGAGGCCACGACGAGCACGCCTGCCTCGACGAGCGTGCGGATCGCGTTCGCCTCGACGATGCGGATCGGCGGCGGCGAGGGAACCACGCGGCGCCAGCTCTTGCCGTCCGGAGCGATGCTCCAGCCGCGGGTTCGGGCGTGCTCGCGGGCCGTTTCCTCGTCGTAGATCGGGCCCACCGGCTTGGTGGGGTTGGCGAAGGCCGGATCGTCGGCCGGCACGACGGTGCGAGTCACGACGACCGCGATCTCGCGCCGCCTGCCGCGCTCGAGGAACGCGTCGTTGAGGGCGTTGGCCAGCAGGTAGCCGATCTGGCCCTGGGTCTCCGCGCCCAGGACATCCAGGGGCGGAGCCGGAACGACCGAGGCGGCCATCTCCGCCCCGATCGCGAGGAAGCCCACCTGCGGGCCGTTGCCGTGAGTGATCACGATCTCGGCCCGGCTGCCCTCGGCGAGCGTGACGAGGCCTCGCGCGGCAGCCACGAGGTTGCGGCGCTGGACCTCAGTCGAGCCGGCTTCGCCCCGACGGATCAGGGCGTTGCCGCCGAGGGCGATGACCAGGCGCGTCATCCCAGGCTCTCCGCGCGCTCCTCGCCCGTCACGAGCATGTAGATCAGCGCCTGTTCGGTAAACCAGCGGTTCTCGGCCTCGTCCCAGACGCGGGACTGCGGCCCATCGATGACTTCGTCGGTGACTTCGTCGCCGCGGTGGGCCGGTAGGCAGTGTAGGAAGATGGCCCGCGGCTT
>CAZGUS010000029.1:0-21887 GCA_964529245.1 uncultured Anaerolineaceae bacterium | reverse complement strand
GCCCGGCGCGTGGCCGCCACCGCCGGCCAACGCCTGGCCGAACCGATGGCCGCCGCCGCCTGCGGGTCCGCCGTTCGTTCCGGGCCTCGCGTTCTACGCCGCAACTGTGGCCGTGCTGCTGGTCGGGCTGATTGCGTCCGCTTTGTCGGATCTAGGCGGCGCTGTGTTCCTCGCGGAGATGATCGGGCTGCTGATCGGCCTCGTGTGGCTGGGCGGCTTCTGGGCGGCGGTGGTCGAGACCCACCTGCGATTGTCTCGCCGAACCTGGGCGCGCTGGGTCGGGATTCCCTTGATGTGCTTCACGACCCTCGCCCTGGTCAATTCGGGCGTGCCCATGTACGCCGACATCCAGCTCAGCAAGCCTGCCCTCGAACAGGCTGCTGCTCGGGCCGAGGCCGGCCAGCCCCACGGGGCGGGCTGGATCGGTTTCGTTTGGGTGCACGACGTGAGAGTCTCGGGCGGCGCAACTCTCTTCTTGGTCACACAGGGCGACTGGTCTGTGGGGTGCGGGCTGGCCTACGAAGCCGGGACTGGTACGGCGGCCCTGGAAACGTGGCTCGCCAATTCCTACCAGGACACCGACTACGGCGACGGACTCTGGGGCTGGTGCAGCTATGGCTCATCCGACTGACGCGCCCCAAACGTCGCGGCCATAACAAACAGCGAGCCCCGCACCGGCCAGTACGGGGCTCGCTTTCTGTCTGCGGCGACCGGAACCGGCACACGGCCGTTGCTCGCGCCAGCCCGGAAAGGGCCGCAGGGCGACGTCGCAAGAAACCGGGGCTAGCGGCCCGTGGAGACCGACCCCAGAGTCCGACGACTCCAACAGGGGGATCGGCGGACCGGGCCGGCGGCTTGAGTTGCCGGCCGCCCTACCCGGTGAGGCGAATTGCCTGCGCCAGATCCAGCTTGCCTTCGTAGATCGCGCGCCCGACGACCGCCCCCGAGCACCCGATGGCCCGCACGGCCAAGATGTCGGCCACTGAAGACACGCCGGCAGAGGCAATGATGCCGCCGCGACCGGCGGCGACCATCCGGCGCAGAAGGTCGATGTTCGGGCCCGCGAGCACGCCGTCTCGCTCGATCGCCGTGACTATGAACGTCGTCGCGCCGCGATCCGCGAGCGCGGCCAGCGCCTCCTCGGCCGGCAGTCCGGACGCGCCGGGCACCCAGCCCTGGCCGACGGCCATGCCGTCTCGGACGTCGAGGGCGACCGCGATGCGCTCCGCCCCGAAACGAGCGACGAGCCGTCCCGCGAACGCGGGCTCCCGCAGCGCGGCCGTGCCGACGACGGCTCGCGCTGCGCCGGCGTCCAGCACTGCGGCAACCGCGGCTTCGTCGCGCAGCCCGCCGGCGACCTCGCACGCAACCCGCTCCCCCACCGCCGCCACGATCCGCGCCACCGCGTCCGGGTTGCGCCGCGCTCCCTCGAGGGCGCCGTCAAGGTCGACGACGTGGATCCACCGCGCTCCGGCTGCCGCGAAACCGCGCGCCACCTCGGCGGGATCGGAGCCGTAGACCGTCTCCCGGGCGAAGTCGCCCTCGGCCAGGCGCACCACCCGTCCTGCGCGCAGGTCGATGGCCGGCAGAAGATCGAACCGCGCCGGCGGCGTCCAAGGCTTCGGCTCGGCTCCCGGTTGCGTGTCCTCTAGCATGCTACTATGCTACTACATCAACACGGCGCGATGAACGCCCGGCAGCAAGGGGAATCGACGATGAGCGCTATGGAAGCCTGGCGCGACGAGGCCGCGGCCGAACTGTTCGAGGCGGTTCTGCGCCTTGAGACCGCCGACGAAGCCTCGGCGTTCTTCCGCGACCTCTGCACCCTGGGAGAGCTGCACGATCTGGCCCAGCGATGGGCTGTCGTCAGGCTGCTCGATCAGGGCATGCACTACGGCGAGATCTCACGCCGGACCGGCGCCAGCACGGCCACTATCACCCGCATCGCCCAGTGGCTCCACCACGGCGAGGGCGGCTACCTGCGTGCGCTCGAGCGGCTCCGCGCCGCCGGCGCCTCGAGCACAGGGCCCTTGACCACCGGAGACACGCCCCGATGACGCGCCGCCTCCGCCTGGCCATTCCGAACAAGGGTCGCCTCGTCGAGCCGACGGTGCGCCTCCTGCGAGACGCCGGGCTCGTCTTCGAAGCCGGAGAGCGGGCGCTCGTGGCGCGAGTCCAGAACTTCGAGCTCGACATCCTCTTCGTCCGGACGAACGATGTCGTCGAGTTCGTCAGCGACGGCGTCGCCGAGCTGGGCGTCACCGGCCTGGATCTCGTGGCCGAGGCCGGCTCGTGCGTGCCGCAGCTGCGCAAGCTCGGCTTCGGGAGATGCCGTCTCACGATCGCCGTGCCGGTCGACTCGCCGTACCGGGCCCCCGAAGACCTGGCCGGGCTGCGCGTCGCCACCTCGCACATGAGCCTCACAAGGGGCTTCTTCGCGGGCCGATCGATCCCGGTCGACGTGATCCCGGTTTCGGGCGCGGCGGAGGTGGCGCCGCGGCTCGGGCTGGCCGAGGCGATCGTCGATCTGGTCTCCACCGGCTCGACGATGGTCGTCAACGGTCTTCGGCCGATCGAGGAAGTCTTTGCCTCCGAGGCGGTCCTGCTCGCCAACCCGGCGGCGTTGCGCGATCGCCCGGAAGAGCTCGACACGATCCAGACCATGCTGAGCGCCACGCTGGCAGCGCGCGATCGCAAGTACCTGATGATGAACGCGCCCGACAGCAAGCTGGCCGAACTCGAGGATCTCCTGCCCGGCCTGGAGTCGCCCTCGATCATTCCGCTCGCGCACAAGGGCATGGTTGCCATCCACTCCGTCGTAGAGGCCGACGCGGTCTGGTCGCTGCTGCCTCGCCTGAAGGCGGCCGGAGCGTCGGGCATCCTCATCCTGCCGATCGAGAAGCTCGTCCAATGAGCGCGAACTCGCCGACCCTGCGCCGCCTGGACCTCTCGCTCGCCGATTCCGATCCGGCCGTCGCCGCCGAGGTGCGCGCCTTGATGCGTCGCGGCGCCGTGCCCGACCGGGGCGTCCGCGAAGGCGCCCGCGCAATCCTCGAGTCCGTCAGGTCGGGCGGAGATGACGCCGTCCGCGAGGCCAACGTCCGGTTCGGCGGCGGGCGAGCCGACGGTGAGTTGCTCGTGACCCGGGGCGAGATGGAAGCCGCGCGCGACGCGCTGCCGCCGCGCATCCGCGCCGGCCTCGAGCAGATGATCGTCAACATCCGCCGCTTCGCCGAGACTCAGAAGCCGCAGACGCGGACCACTGTCGTAGTTCCCGGCGTGGAGATCGAGCGGCGCTGGGGCCCGCTGGATCGTGTCGGCGTGTACGCCCCGGGCGGTTCGGCCGCGTACCCGAGCTCGCTGCTGATGGGCGTCGTGCCGGCCCGGGTCGCCGGCGTCGGCACCGTCGTCGTCGCTTCGCCTGCCGACGCCGACGGCCGGCTCGACCAGACCCTCTTGGGCGCAGCCGCCCTCGTCGGAGTGGACGTCTTCGTCGTCGCCGGCGGCGCGCAGGCCGTGGGAGCCATGGCCTACGGCCTGCCCCGGGCCGGAGTCGCGCCGGTGGACCGCATCGTCGGGCCGGGCAATTCGTGGGTCACGGCCGCCAAGCTCGAGGTCTTCGGCGAGTGCGGCATCGACCTCCCGGCCGGGCCTTCGGAAGTCGTGGTCGTGGCGGACGCCACCGCCGATCCCGTCCACGTGGCCGCCGACCTGCTCTCGCAGGCGGAGCACGGTCCCGACTCCCCTGCCCTGCTCGTCACCTGGGACGCGGCCGTCGCTGCCGCCGTCGAGGCGGAGCTGTCGCGCCAGCTCGAGACGGCCGCCAGGCGAGAGATCCTCGGGCGGTCGCTCGGCAAGTGCGCCCTGGTGGTCATTGCGCCCGGCCGCGAGGCCGCCCTGGGCTTCGTCAACGACTACGCGCCGGAGCACCTGTCCGTGGTCGTCGACGACCTGGAGGAGGCAGTGGCGCGGCTGCGGAACGCCGGCTCACTCTTCGTGGGCCCATACGCTCCCGAGTCCGCCGGCGACTACGCCTCGGGCGCCAACCACGTCCTGCCGACCGGCGGGCTGGCCCGATCCTGCGGCGCTCTCTCGACCGAGGACTTCGGCAAGTTCGTTCAGGTCCAGCGCATCAGCCGTTCGGGCCTGACGGCCATCCGCGAATCCGTCGAGTCCATCGCCGAGGCCGAGGGGCTGATCGCCCACAAGAGAGCGGTCGAAGTCAGATTCGAGGCCGGCTCGTGAACGGGTCGACGGAACCGGGAGACGCGGTCGAGACCGACTCGATGCCGACGTACGTCTGGGAGCCCACCACCGACTTCCTGGCGGCGAAGTACGGCTTGCCTCGCGAGTCGATCGTCCGCTTCGACGTGAACACCTCGCCGCTGCCGCCGGACCTGGCCAACGTGCTGGCGGGACCGTTCGACCCGCCGCTGTCCGAATACCCGCCCAGCGACTACGCACCGCTGGTCGCGGCGGCGGCGGACGCGTACGGCGTCGGCGCCGACGAGATCCTGCCCACCGCCGGCGCCGACGAAGCCCTCGATCTCACGGCACGCGCCTTCCTGCGCGAGTGGTCGGTCGCCGTGGCGGCCGTGCCGACGTACGCCATGTACGGCATCGTCACCGAGCAGCGCGGCGCCGCGTTTGTCGGAGTGCCCAGGCTGGGGCCGGAGCGAGGCTTCGACCTGGACATCCCGGCAATCGCGGAAGCGGCGCGGACCGCCCAGCTGGTGTGGCTGTGTGAGCCGAACAACCCCACCGGGACGGTCGCGCCGCCGGAGCGGATCGGCGAGCTTCTCGAACGCCTCGCCGCCGAGGCCGTGCGCGATGACCGCGAAGAGCCGGTCGTGGCGGTGGACGAGGCATACGCCGAGTTCGTCGGCGCGTCCGCGCTCCCTCTGCGGGCCACATATCCGCGCCTTGTGGTGATTCGAACCCTGAGCAAGGCTCACGCCCTGGCCGGGATTCGCGTCGGGTTCGCGGTCGCCCGGCCGGAGACACTTGCGCCGATCCTCTCGTTCCGGGCGCCGGCCTCGGTCTCGACAGTTTCCGCAGCGCTGGCGACCGCCGCCCTGAGCCGGCCCGAGCTGGCCGTCGCAAACGTCGCCCGGATCGCCGAGCAGCGCGCCCGCCTCATGCAGGATCTCACCGGCCTCGGCTGGCGGCCTTATCCGTCGAGGGCGAGCTTCATCCTGATCCGCTTCGGATCGCCCGCCGTCGCCGCAGCCACGGCCGAAGCTCTGCTGAGGCGCGGACTTGTGCCGCGAACCTTCGGCCCCGAACACCCATTGGCCGACTGCCTGCGCCTGACCGTCCGCTCGGCCCAGGAGAACGACCGCCTCATCCGCGCCGCGAGGGAGATACCGGCATGAACAGTCAGATTGGCACCGTCGTTGAGTCCGGCGATCGCTGGGCCACCGTCACGCGCTCCACTCGCGAGACTAAGGTCACGGTCACGCTCCGCCTGGACGGCACGGGTGAGACCGACATCTCGACCGGAGTCGGCTTCTACGACCACCTCCTCAACTCGCTGGCGCACCACGCGCTGTTCGACCTGGACATCGAGGCCAGCGGCGACCTCGTGATCGACGAACACCACACGGTCGAGGACGTCGCACTCGTCCTGGGCGCGGCGCTGGCGCAGGCCCTCGGCGACCGATCGGGCATCGCCCGCTTCGGCGACGCCTCCGTGCCGATGGACGAGTCGATGGCCACGTGCGTCGTCGACGTCGGCGGACGCCCGTACGCGGTCGTCGATCTGCCGTTCCGGGGCAAGCGCGCCGGCAAGATGCCGCTGCAGCTGATCGACCACGTCATCGAGTCCTTCGCCCGAGCCGGTGGCGTCACCGTCCACCTCAAGGGACGTGGCCGCAACGACCACCACATGGCCGAAGCCGCCTTCAAAGCGTTGGGCCGGTCGCTGCGCGCCGCCTGCGCCATCGATTCGCGGCGCAGCGGCGTCGCTTCGACGAAGGGATCACTGGGCTGATGGCGGTGCGACGGTCGCCGGTCGTGGCCGTGCTGGACTACGGCGCGGCGAACATGGTCAGCATCGGCCAGGCGCTCATTGCCGCCGGGGCCGGTGTCGTCGTTGCCGCGGACGCATCCGCGCTCGAGGGGGCGGACGCGATCGTAGTCCCGGGCGTCGGCGCTGCCGGCCCGGCCATGGCCCACCTCCGCGAGCGTGGTCTGCTCGAGCCGCTGCGAGATTGGATTCGAGCCGGCCGTCCGTGCCTGGGGATCTGCCTGGGCTACCAGCTCTTCTTCGAGTGCAGCGACGAGGGCGACGTCGAGACGCTGGGTCTTCTGGCGGGTCGCACGGCCGGCCTCGTGGATGCGCCGACGCTGCCGCACATCGGCTGGAACTCGGTCGAGCTCGCCCGGCCGCACGAGCTGTTCGCGGGCATCCCCGACGGCTCGCACTTCTACTTCGTGCACTCCTTTGCGCCGGCGCCGCAGGACGAGAGCATCGTCCTCGGCCGGACCACCCACGGGCGGCCGTTCGTGAGCGCGGTCTCTAAGGGCTCGCTCTACGGCTTGCAGTTCCACCCGGAGAAGTCCTCCGATACGGGCGCGCGGCTGCTGGCCAACTTCCTGCGGCTGGCTTCCGGCGCGGAGGCCGCGTGATGCTCGCCCGACGCGTCATCCCCTGCCTGGACGTGTCCGCCGGCCGCGTGGTCAAGGGCACCCGGTTCGTCGACCTGACAGACGAAGGCGACCCCGCAGAACTGGCCCAGCGCTACGCCCGCGAAGGCGCCGACGAGATCGTGTTCCTGGACATCGGCGCCGCCCCGGAGGGCCGTGGCACGATCCTCGAAGTCGTTCGCCGGACGGCCGGCATGGCGTTCGTGCCTCTCACGGTCGGCGGCGGCGTTCGAAGCGTCGACGAGATGCGCGACGTCCTGCGCGCCGGCGCCGACAAGGTCTCGTTCAACACGGCCGCCGTGGCAGACCCGGACCTGCTCGCGGCGTGCGCGCGGCGATTCGGCCGGCAGGCCGTGGTCTGCGCCATCGACGCGCGGCGGCTGGTCCAACCCGCGGCACCGTCGCCGGAGGCGCCGCCGGCATGGGAGCTCGTGACCCACGGCGGCCGGACGCCGGCAGGTCTGGACGCGATCGAATGGGCGCTGCGCGCCGTCGAGCTCGGCGCCGGCGAACTGCTCGTGACATCGATGGACCGTGACGGTACGCGAAGCGGCTTCGACACGGAGCTGCTGCGAGCCATCTCGTCGAGGGTCCGCGTTCCCGTGATCGCGTCGGGCGGCGCCGCGGGCCCGGACGACTTCGTCACCGCAGTGCGCGAAGGCGGAGCCGATGCCGTTCTGGCGGCTTCGATCTTCCACCGCCGCATGTACTCGATCGCGGCCGTGAAGCGGGTCATGGTGGCGGCGGGGCTGCCGGTCCGTCCCGTGGAGGAGACCGCGGCATGAAGACCGGGGTGCTGGAACAAGACGTCTCGTGGGGACCGAACGGCCTCGTCCCGGCGGTGGTCCAGGACGTCGCGGACGGCCGCGTGCTCATGGTCGCGTACGTGGACGCCGAGGCCCTGGCGGCCACGCTCGCGAGCGGAGAGGTTCACTTCCACTCCCGCTCGCGCGACCGCCTGTGGCGCAAGGGCGAGACCAGCGGCAACGTCCTGCGCCTGGTGGATATAGATCTGGACTGCGACGGCGACGCGCTCCTTCTCCAGGTGAATCCGGTCGGGCCGACCTGTCATCGCGGGACGCGCAGCTGCTTCGATGCCTCGGACGGCTCTCCGGCGCCGATCCCGGCCGTAGCCCGGTTCGAGGCCACGGTAGACGCGCCTGTCGCGGACCGGCAGGGTTTCGCGTGGCTCGAAACCCTCTGGGCCACGATCGACTCGCGTGCCGGCGCCGATCCCTCGACCTCCTACACGGCCCGCCTGATCTCCGGCGGCGTCGACGCCCCGGCGCGCAAGGTCGCGGAGGAAGCCACCGAAGTCCTGATGGCGGCCAAGGACGACGCGGCTGCGCCCGAAGACCGTCGCGCCGCAACGCGGGACGCCCTGACCGGCGAGGTCGCCGATCTCCTCTATCACACGCTGGTCGTGCTCCGCGAACGCGGCCTGGCCCCGGTCGCGGTAATCACCCGCCTGCGAGAGCGGCATCGACCCTGACGCAGTCGCGCGAAGCGGCGGCCTCGGCCGGCTGCTAGCTCTTCAGCCGGCCGATGCGGAGGCCCTTCTTGCCCATCCGAACGACCAGGTAGCGGCCGTCGATCGGCGCGGGAACGGCATCCTCGAGTGTGGCCACCCGTTCGTCGTTGATCGAGAACCCTCCCTGCGAGATCGTCCGGCGGGCCTCGCCGTTCGAGGCGAACAGGCCGCTGGCGACCGCCAGCCGGAGCGCCCCCCCGGCTAGATCCTCGGTCGTGAACTCGAAGTGCTCGATCGCTTCGAAGAGCCCGGCCACGATCTCGGGATCGCGAATCGGATCCCTGGAGAACGCCGCCTCGCTCACTCGAACCGCCCGCCGCGCCTCGTCGTCGCCGTGAACACGGGCCGTGAGGTCGAACGCCACAGCCTTCTGGGCGGCGCGCGACTCGGGATGGGCGGCCATCTCCGCCTCCAGGCCCTCGATGCGGGCCCGGTCGAACAGCGTGAAGGTGCGCAGGTACTTGCCTACGTCACGGTCGTCGGCATCGAGCCAGTACTGGTAGAACGCGAACGGGCTCGTCTTGTTGGGGTCGAGCCAGACGCTCGTCCCGACCGCCGTCTTGCCAAACTTCGCGCCGCTTTCGTTTGTCAGCAGCGGGTAGCTCAGGGCGAAGCCGAGCTCCTGGCCGTTGCCCGCCCCGAACTCTTTGCGGATCAGCTCCAGGCCGGCCGTCATGTTGCCCCATTGGTCCGCGCCACCCATCTGCAGCTCGACGCCTCCGGCGCGGTACAGATGCAGGAAGTCCGCAGCCTGAAGCAGCATGTAGCTGAACTCGGTAAAGCTCAGGCCGGCATCGAGTCGGATCTGGACCGAATCCTTGGCCAGCATGTACGGAACCGTCAGGTGCTTGCCGATGTCGCGCAGGAACCGAAGCAGCGAATACGAGCTCAACCACTCGTAGTTGTCGACGACTTCCGCGCCGCATTCGCCGTCGAAATCGAGGAACCTGGTCAGCTGCGATTGGATGCCCGCCACGTTCTCCTCGACCGTTGCCCTGCTGAGCAGCAGCCGCTCGGCCGAGCGCCCCGAGGGATCCCCGATCATGGCCGTGCCGCCGCCGATCACGACCACCGGCACACCGCCCGCTCGCTGGAGCTGGATCAGGCCGAAGATCGGCACCAAGTGGCCGATGTGCAGAGAGGGTCCCGTCGGATCGAAGCCGTTGTAGCCCTTGATCTGGCCGCCGGAAGCGAGGCGCTCGGCCAGCCCGCTGCTGTGCTGGTGCAGCATTCCCCGCCAGCGCAGTTCGTCGAGCAGACCGGCCTGGCCGGTGGCGCCGGCGGACCCTCGACCGCCCGTCGTGTCAGATGCCGTCATCGCCAGACCCGCTCCTAACTGTCGTCACAGGGTTTCCCATCGACCCGTCCGAAGGCCGGCGGCCGGGGGTGCGATGACCGCCTCATTGCATATGCTATCTTGCGAGCCGCCATGCAGACCAGCCTAGCCCGACGTCAACGCCGTCGCCGTAACGGTCGCGGTGCTTCCCGAGCGGGAGCCGTCGGACGCTTCGCGCTCATTCTCCCGATGATCTTGCTCGGGTGCATGGTGCTCCTGGGAGCGGTGAGCTTCGTCGGCGCAGTGGACATCTACACCACGTACAGCCGCGATCTCCAGGATCCCAGGCAGCTGCTCGAAGCCATCAACTTCAACCAGCCGACGATCCTCTACGACAAGACCGGGCAGATCCAGCTGGCAGCGTATGGGTCTGAGAACCGCCGCGTCCTGACGTTCAACGAGATTCCGGACGTGGTCCTGGACGCTACTACCAGTGCGGAAGACAAGACCTTCTGGACGAATACCGGTTTCGATCCCGCCGCCGTGCTTTCGGCCTTCCGAGACGCCCTTTCCGGGAGCCCCCGCGGCGCCTCGACGATCACCCAGCAGCTCGTCAGGCAGGAGCTCCTCCCGCCGACCACCAGCCTCTTCGACCGCAAGATCAAAGAGATCATCCAGTCGGTGAAGCTCACGCAGGAATACCCCGGCGTGCAGGGCAAAGAGACGATTATCACCGCCTACCTGAACCTGAACTTCTACGGGAACCAGAGCTACGGGGTCGCCGCGGCGGCCCAGAGCTACTTCGGCATCACGGACCTGAGCCAGCTGACGATCGCACAGAGCGTGATCATCGCCGGCCTGCTGCAAGCACCCACCGCCTACGACCTCGTTCAGAACGCCGTCCCGCAGCCCGACGGTACGCTCGTGGTGCCCGCCGATTCCGCGATCGTCCAACGGCGCAACGAGATCCTCGAGGATATGCGTCAGAACCTCAGGGACGGCCTGCTGCGCGGGACCTACAAGGACTCGGACATCCTGGCCGCCGAGTCGGAGCCCGTCGTCGTTCATCCCCAGCCGCAGTCCGATCTGATCGCGCCCCAGTTCGACGAGCAGGTTCGCGAACAGCTGGCCTCTCTCCTGTGCGGCACCGGCACCGACCCGGTCGATTGCCCGGCTGTCGACACGGGTGGATATAAAGTGGTCACCACCCTCGACACGACTATGCAGGCCTCGGCCGAGAAGTGGCTCGAGGCTTACATCATCGCCCCGAACCTGGGCTCCAAGCAGGCCTCCATCGACTACCTTGCCGGGCTCGGAATCACCGCTTCGTCGGATGCATACGACTACTACAGGATCGTCGGGCCCAATCCATCGACGGGCCTCGCGACGGCGCTGCTCAATGCCAACATGCACAACGGGGCGTTGATGGCGGTCGACTACCGAACCGGCGAGGTGCTCGCCTACGCGGGCAGCGCCGGGTTCTACGAGAAGCCGGTCCCGGACCCAGCCCACCCGGGCCAGAACCTCCTGGATCCGCAGTTCGACGTCCTGAGCAACGGCTATCGCCAGCCCGGGTCATCTTTCAAGCCGATCAACTACACCGTCGGCCTGCAGGACCAGACCATGACCGCGGCGTCGCTATTCATGGACGTGGCCACGAACATGGGCGGCGGGTACACGCCCCACGACGCCGATAACTACGAGCGCGGACCCGTCCGCATGCGTGAGGCCCTGCAGTACTCGCTCAACATCCCCGCGGTGAAGGCGGCCTCGATCAACGGCGTCTCCCACCTGATGCAGCGGGCGGAGGACTTCGGGCTCTCCTTCCCGCCGAATTCGAACCCGGGCGTGTCGCTCGGCATCGGCACTGTCGAAGTTCGGCCGGCCGACCTCGTCTCGGCCTACGGCGCAATTGCCGACTCCGGGACTCTCGTGCAGCGTTCGATGATCATGTCGGTCACGGATGCGAAGGGCAACGTCATCTGGTCGCTCAAGAACAACCCCATGCCGACGACCCATCCGACGACGCCCCAGGCTGCCTACGTCATGACCGACATGCTCAAGGGCAACACCGACCCGAGCCAGAACAACTGGTGGAGCCAGTACAAGCTCTACGACAACGGCCGGCGCGTCGCCGCCCTCAAGACCGGCACCTCCGACCAGACCGAGGATCTCTTCGCGGTCGGGTACGTCGCCCCGCCGACCGATCCAAACGCGCCCGCCATCGTCGCGGGAGTCTGGGCCGGCAACAGCGACCACACGGCCGGCAAGAGCGTGATGTCTCTGGAGCTGGCGGCTCCGATCTGGCACGGGTTCATGCAGGACGTCACCAAGGGCACGCCCAAGACCGACTTCAAGCAGCCCGGCGGCCTCACCTGGACCAACGTGGACGCCTACAGCGGGATGCTTCCGGGACCCTACTCCGCCAAGACCGTCCGAGAAGTGTTCATCAACGGCACGGTGCCGACCCAGGTCGACAACACCAAGGTCCCGATGGACATCGACACGGTCACGAACACGCTGTGGACGTACAACTGCCCCGGCATCGAGGACACTCGAGGCTTCCTGAACCTGAGTCAGGTGGATGCCGGCAACGCCAACTTCCAGGCCTACGACCAGCTCTGGATACAGCGAGCAATGACCGGCGTGGGCAAGAGGGGCGGCCCAAACAACGGGGAAACCATGTACTTCTACCAGACGGGTTTCTGGACCCCATATGGCAACACCTGGGGCGCACCCTTCCCGCCGACGACCTACTGCACACCCCAGACTGGATCGCCTCCGCCGTCGCCGAGCACCACTCCCACGCCCGAGCCGACGGCCGTGCCGACCGCGCCTCCGACCCACGAACCGACACCGAGCCCAGCTCCGACACCGACGCCGGCGCCCACACCGACTCCTGAGCCGACGCCGACGGCCGGGCTCATGCCGCCCTGGCTGGCGCTCGCTTCGCTGTTCGGTGGAACCGGCCGGATGTCTCGCAGCAGGCTCTCAGCCGCGGCGCACCAGCGTCTTGACGAGATCCGTGGCGGTCGCAAGCTCCGGTAGTCGCAGCACGCGACTCCACGCCAGATAGACCGCCAGCCCGGCCAGGCCCGCCAGCCCGAGCTCCACGACGAGGTCTGGAAACGACGTCGAGCCGTGGGTCGCGCTCGACACCAACCGGTCGACGCCGAGGGCGGCCGCCGCAGTGAGCGAAGCGCCCGGCACGGCGAAAGCGACGGTCATACCAAGCCGCCGAAGGTCGAAGCCCTGTCGGCGCCGCATGAAGTAGAACAGCATCGCCACCTCCGCCCAGGCCCCCAGGCCGATGGCCAGCGCGAGTCCGGCGAGCCCAAACACGGGGAACAGTACGGCGGCTGCCACCACGTCCACGGCGACGGCGAGTACTGCCGCCGTGACGGGCGTCCGGGTGTCCTTGCCGGCGTAGAAGATCGGAGCCAGAAGCGAGATCATGACGTGGGCGATCAGACCGAGCAGGAAGACCATGAACACTGGCACGGCGATGGATGTCGCCTCCGGCGTGAGGGCGCCATGCTGGAAAAGCAGCGTCAATGTCGGGGTCGCAAGGACCAGCATCAACCCGGTGAGCGGCACGACCACGTACAGCGTGAGTCTCAGGGCCTGGTCGACGAGCCGGCTGAACCGCTCCCTGTCGCCCTTCGCGATCGCCTGCGAAAGAGGAGGCAGAAGCACTATCCCGAGCGGCACGCCGATCAGACCGACGGGGATCTGCAACGCCGTGAAGGCGTACGTGTAGATGGCCATGCCCTGGATGTCGTTGTGCACCCCGAGCATCGCCTGAACGGCGAAGAAGGTGTTCACCAGGAACACGATCTGGGTCACGCCGAGCCCGAGGGCGCGCGGCGCCATCAGCTTCAGGGTCTCGATCACCGCCGGGTCGTGGACGTCCAGAACGAGTCCGTAGAGCCCCTGCTTTCGGACGGCATACGCCTGGATCCCCATGTGGCCGGCGGCCCCGAGGACCACGCCCGCGGCCAGCCCCTGGATGCCCATGAACGGCGTCAACGCCACCGTGGCGACGATGATGACGAGGTTGTACACGTTCGGCGCCATGGCGGGCGCGCCGAATATGCCGGACGCGTTGAGTCCTGCGGTGAACGCCGCCGCGAGCGCCAGGAAGATCGGCGAGATCAGCATCCAGCGCGTCAGATCGATCTCGAGGGCGACCTGAGCGGGGTCGGGGCTGGGCCCGATGATCGGAACGATCACCGGCGCCGCAAGCCACACGACGACGGCCAGCGGCACCAGGGCCATGACCATGAGATTGGCGATCGTCGCCACTACCCTGCGCGCACGCCGATCCTCACCGTTGGCAAG
Organism: uncultured Anaerolineaceae bacterium; assembly: GCA_964529245.1. Classification (GTDB taxonomy): domain Bacteria; phylum Chloroflexota; class Limnocylindria; order Limnocylindrales; family CSP1-4; genus Fen-1039. The sequence continues at coordinate 8,091 of CAZGUS010000029.1, read as the reverse complement.
CAGGGCGGAGACCACGGGCACGAGCGCCGATCCCACGGCCCCGGCCGCAACGAGCTGGAAGAGCGTGTCCGGGATCCGAAAGGCGACATAGAACGCCGATATCTGAGATCCCGTGCCGTACTGCGCCGCGAAGACAGCGATCCTGACCCAGCCCAGGAGTCGCGAAAGAACAACCCCGGCGACGACGACGACGCCTGCCAGGGCTATGGCACGTCCGCCGAGCCGCGCCGCCGACGCCTCGGACAGGCCCGGAACGGCCGGGTTCGTCGGGTCGCCCGCCAGAACGGCGTCGCCGGCGGCAACCTCGCGCGCCGGCTGCAACGTCCGCCGTGGCTGCCACTCCTGATGGCGCGGCGACGTCCGCCTCTCGCTCCCGGGAACGTGACGGCTGGGTCCGCGATTGGCGCTCACCCGCGCCGTCTCCCGAGGCGCCAGAACGCCCCCAGAAACGCGCTCGGGGCGTACTCGTGGGCCCGAATGCGGACCTCGCCGACGGCGCCAAGGCGGCGTTTGAACTCGAACAGGTTCCACAGCGGGTGCGAACTGTCGGCGGGCAGGCCGGGGAACGCGTGCGTGTCCACGCCGCCGAGGTCGTAGCCCTCGAAGCCGGCGGCGACCGCCCAGCGCATGATCGACCAGTGCAGAAGGTGATTGGCCCGGTTCTTGCGCAGGTCCGCGTCGTCGGGTGAGCCGGCCGCGAACAGCACCACGTCGCGGCCGCTGTGGAGAAGCAGCAAGCCGCTCCGCCGCCGGCCGTCCACGCTGGCGAACCACAGGCTCGCGAGGCCGGCTTCGCCCAGACTCCGCCACTGTCTGAGCTCGTACTCCCGGTCGCGCACGAGGAAGTCCTCACGCCGGCCGGTGGCCGCGTGCATTTCGAAGAACTCGGCCAGTGCCGGCTCGCGGACGGCGGCGTCCGTCAGGTCGACTCTCTCCGTCGCCACGCCGGCCCGTCGGGCCTTGTTGATGTTGGTGGCCGTCGAATCGTCCAGGAGCGCGTGCTGCTCGTCCTCCTCGGCGCGCAGCGGAACCACCATGGCCGTGCGGGAAACCTGCACTTCGCGTGCCGCAGGCCGAAATCCCGACCCGGGCAACGCGGCGGCGAGACGACCGTCCTCCCGCCAGGTCGGGTCGATCGTCAACGCCAGGCTGTTTCGGGCGCGGGCGATGCCACGGAGAGCCTCCAGGGCCGCCGTGGCGGCCTCCGGCGTGTCGTCGAGCAGGATCGGGCCGCGGGGCGCGTAGTGGACCCCCAGGCGCCCGACAGGCCCCGGACCGCGGCGGAAGAGCGGACGCTCCTGGATGGACACCACGGCGACGCGCCGGCCAGCCAGCTCCACCGAGTACCTGAGCGGCGTCCAGCCCAGGCTGCGCTTGACCTCGCCCCATTCGTACGATTGGAACGCGTCGCCCAGCGGGCTCCGGGCCGCCAGGGCGTCCCACTCCTCCGCCGTCCAGCCGCCGGCATCCACGGTTCTTATCGTGCCGGCAGCGGACCGTTGCGCTCTTTGCACGAACTCCTCCACAAGGCCGCGACGCCTGACGGGCCGGGCCGCGCTCGGGCGATTCTCGCATCCCGCGGCCGGGAGTGCGGGGCGGACGCGGTTTCGCCGTCCGGCTGCCGCCGCCGACGAACCCGATCTCAGCTCAGAGACTCACCACGGTGGCGCCGTCGCCGCCCTCCCCTCGCCCGCCCGCGCGCCACGACTTGACCAGCGAGTGGCCGGTCGCGTAATCGCGGACGGCGTCCCGAAGAGCCCCCGTCCCGAGCCCGTGGATGATCGTGGCCTGGTCCAGGCCGGCCAGCGACGCGTCGTCCAGGTACCGGTCCAGGACCTCGAGCGCCTCTTCGACTCTCGCGCCGCGAAGATCGAGCGACGAGGCGACCGTGCGGGCTCGCTCGAACTGGAGCCTCGACGCGCTGCCGCCCGAGACCGGTTCGCCGCCGGGCATCCCACGGCCGCCGCGGGCTCGGGACCCGCCGGGCGTATCCCCTTCCCCGCCGACCGCCGGCTCGAGATCCTCGATCGGGACTGTGACGCGCATGCCGCCGGTCTCGAGAGTTGCCCGCCGGCCGCCCTTCTCGAGGGCGGCGATGCGGCCCTCCCAGCCGCCGCTCAGGCTTCGGGCCCGCATCCCCGTGCGCCAGGCGATCGCGCCCAATGGCATCGTCCGCACCGGCTTCGGTTCGGTGGCGGGAAGACGCTCGACCTGGGCGGTCGCTCGCTCCAGGCCTTCGTCCAGGCTCTGCTGGGTCACGGTCTCGCGCTCGAGGTGGCGGCGGATCGTGCGCACCTCGACCCTGACGTCCTCGACCATCCGCTCGGCTTCGTCACGGGCCGCCTTGACTGTCTCGTCGCGCTCGTGGCGGGCACGGCGGCGTTCGTCCTCGGCGGAGGCCTGGGCGATCCTGGCCCGTTCTTCGGCGGCGCGCGCCTGCTCCAGCGCCTCGGCGGTCTCGAGCTGAGTGGCCTTGATCGAGGCCAGGGTCTCCTCGAACGCCTGCTGCTCATCGGTGAGTCTGGAGCGAGCGTCGTCGACGATCGCCTTAGACAGCCCGAGACGTTCGGCGATCGCGAAAGCCTGGCTCTGGCCAGGCAGCCCGATCGACAGCCGGTAGGTCGGCCGGAGCGTCTCGACGTCGAATTCGACCGAAGCGTTGCGGGCTTGCGGCGTCGTATGGGCGTAGAGCTTCAGCTCGGCGTAGTGGGTCGTGGCGGCCACGAGCGCGCCGGCCTTGATGAAGTGATCCAGGAGGGCCTGGGCGAGCGCGGAACCCTCGGTCGGGTCCGTGCCGGCGCCCAGTTCGTCGAGCAGGACCATGCGGTTCGGCCCGGCGGCCTCCACGATTCGAACGATCGAGCGCAGATGCCCGCTGAACGTCGACAGGGACTGCGCCACCGATTGCTCGTCGCCGATGTCGGCGTAGACATCGAGCAGCACCGGAAGCCTGGTGCCCGTTTCGGCCGGCACGTGCAGGCCGGCCTGGTGCATCAGGCTCAGCAAGCCCAGGGTGCGCAGGGCCACGGTCTTGCCGCCGGTGTTGGGGCCGGTGATCAGCAGCGCCGTGTAGCCGTCGCCGAGACGGATGTCGATCGGCACGACCCGGCCCGAGAGGCCCGGATGGCGCCCGCCCAGGATCACGATCTCCGGCCGGGTCGCGATCTCGGCGGCGATGGCGTCCATCTCCTCCGCCAGCCGCGCCTTTGCCGCCCAGAAGTCGAACCTGGCCAGGGCCTCGAGCGTTTCCCTCAGTGCCGGCGCCTGCCCGGCCACCAGGGTCGAGAGCTCGTCGAGGATGCGCTCGATCTCCGCCAGCTCGGCCAGCTGCGATTCGCGCCAGGCGTTGCCGAGCTCCACGGCCACGAGCGGCTCCACGAACAGTGTCTGGCCGCTGCCCGACGCGTCGTGCACGATACCCTTGACTCGGGCGCGGGCGTCGGCCCGGACCGGGATCACGTATCTGCCGCCGCGCAGCGTTACCAGCGGCTCCTGCAGGGCGCTCGCCATGTCTCCGGAGTGGACGAGCTGATCCAGCCGGGTCCGAAGCCGGTCGTAGGCGACGCGAACCGCCCGACGAAGCCCCCCGAGGCGCGGCGACGCGGTGTCCAGCAGCTCGCCGGTCGGGTCGAAGCTGCGGTCCAGCACACTGCGCAGCGCCGGCAGAGGATGGATCTCCCGCCCGAGGTCTCGCAGTATCGGCCGGTGCTCGCCCGAAAGCGCCTCGGCCAGCCGCGAGGCGGCCTCCAGCGTGGAGGCGATGTCGATGAACTGAGCCGGGTCCAGGCGGCCGCCGCGGACGGCGCGCTCCAGCGCCGGCTCGATGTCCTTGCTGCCGCCGATGCCGGCGCCCGGATGGCCGGCCACGAAGCCGCGCGTCTGGGTCGTCTCTTCGAGCCCGCGGGCGACGATCACCGGATCGGTCGACGGCTCGAGCGACTCGGCCAGGCGGCGCCCCGGCGGGAAGCCGGTCGCGTCGGCAAGACGGGCTCGAACCAGCGGGAACTCGAGCAGCGCCATCGACCGACGGTCCATGCCTGCTGCGGTGACGGGCGAAGGGGCGGTCATCGCGGCGCCCTCGTGACCGAAACGGCGCGATTGCCCGCGGCCCAGACTCGCCACGGCTTGCTCAGCCACGGCTCCGGCGTGGCGCCGAGCCCGATGCGCGGACCGAACGCCGCCTCCAGCGGCGCGTCACCCGGCGCGGCCGGCTCCAGATGAAGGGAACCCGCCGCGTCGCACAGGTCGACGCCGCTCTCGAGGGGTCCGATGGAGAACGCGTCGCAGACCAACCCCGGGCCGGAGGCGAGACGCGGGCGCGGCAGCACAGCCACTCTCCGGCGGGCGGTCTCGACCCGCGCGGCGGCGTCCACCGCGGATTGGCGCCGAACCACGCGAGCCACGGCCCTCTCTTCGCGGGCGCGACGCATCAGATCTTCTCCCTCGAGTGGCTCGACGGAACGCAGGAGCAGTGCCGCGGCGAAACCGGGCGCTTCGGTGACGACGTTCAAGCAGTGGTACATCCCATACACAAGGTACACGTAGGAATAGCCGGGCGGTCCGAACATCACGCGGTTGCGGTTCGTCGGTCCGAAGCGCGCATGAGACGCCATGTCCTCGGTCCCGATGTAGGCCTCGACTTCGACGATCCTGCCTACCCGTACGCCCGAAGCGTCGCTTCGGACCAGTCGGGCCCCGAGCAGCCTGCGCGCCGCCCCGAGACTATCGGTCGCGAGAAGGTCGCGCGAATAGCCGGGCTCGGCTGTCGGGTGAGCGTCGCTTCCCGTTCGAAGCCGGCTCAGGGGAACATCGAGACCAGATCGCCGGGCAGCAGCATCGACAGCGCATGAACGAGCGGCGGCACGATCGTGGTCTGCATCCCGGTGGCGATGTGGGATTGGCTCATGAGCTGGTCTGCCCACCGAAGCTGGTCGACTTCTCCCGCGAAGTGGGGCGGCATGGTGTAGGAGCTCAGGATGATGACGACGATCGTCAACACGACCAGCCCTTCCAGCAGGCCCAGGAGACCGCCCACTATGTCGTCTACGATCGGATGCGCGGCAGACAGTTCGGTGCGCTTGTAGAAGCCCTGGATCAGCACCGAGAAGCCCACGGTCAACACGCCGAACAGGACGACGAAGGCGATCAGGCGGTTGTAGTCCGGCGGGTATTGATGCCATTGCCCGGCCAGGTAGTCGCCGACGGGATCGCGCAGGTTGGCCGACAGCAGGAACGCGAACACGATCGAGATGATGCCGAGGATGCGGCGGATCGCGCCCTGCATCGCGCCCACGATGAACGCGCCGAACAGGACGATCAGGATGGCCAGATCGACCAGCGGCGCGGACTGGATTGCTCCGATCATCGGTGTCCCTCCTAGTCGACGGCGGCGAAGACGCATCCGGCTCGAACGCGGCAAGACTAGCAGCGGGCGACCTGCCCGGATGCACCATACCAGCGCTCGCGTTCCGTGTTCAACGAGGCAACCGTACCGGGGGCGGCGTGTGACCGGCTAAGAGCGCAGGTGGGCGCCAAGATCGGCCTCCAGACCGCCGCGGACGGCCTCGATCGCGGCATCGACTTCCGCTTCGGTCAGGGTCCGGTCGCTTGCGCCGAGCACGAGGCGATAGGCGAGGCTCATCTGGCCTGCATCGAGCGGAGCGCCGCGGTAGACGTCGAAGAGACGCAGGCGGCGGAGCAGGAGCCCGCCGTGGCCTTCGATCGTGGCCTCGACTTCCGCGGCGGTGCGGTCCTGGGCCACGATGACGGCCAGGTCGCGCTCTACCTCCGGGAAGTGCGGGATCGGCTCCACGTGGACACGGGCGAGTGCTCCCGAGTCCAGGCCCGCAACGGCGATTTCAGCCACGATTACCCGCTGGGCCCGCAGATCCCACGCCGCAACGGCGTCGGGGTGCAGTTCGGCGACGCGGCCGGCCACGGCCTCGCCGCCGGACTCCCGCCGGGCCACGAGCGCTCGGCCGGGGTGGAACGGGAAACCGCGCGCGTCCGCCACGTATGAGGGCTCGGCGAGGCCCAGACGGCGGCACAGCAACTCCAGGAGTCCCTTTGCGTCGTCCAGATCGTACTGGCGGGCGGCGCGGTTCCAGGCCACCGGTTCGACTGCGCCCGTCAGGACCATGGCCAGCCGGGTCCACTCCTGCGGACGGCCGTCTATACGCGCGTATCGTTTGCCGACCTCGAAGATCGCAACGTCCGGCCGTCCCTGCCGCTCGTTCAGCGACAGCACGTCCAGAAGGCTCGCGACCAGATGGCGGCGCAGCACCGAATGCTGAGCCGAGAGCGGGTTGGTCACCACGATGTCGTCGCCTTCGGGCGCGGCCAGAGTCTCCGGCAGGCCCGGTTCGGCGGCGTCTTCGGGCCAGCGCAGTCGGGCCTCGCCGGGGGCCGAGACAAGCGCGTGGGTCACGACCTCCGTCAGTCCGGCGCCGGCCAGAGTCTCGCGGATCATGTCGCGAACGAGCATCGGCGAAGTCCTGTAGGACGGCATGAGCGTGTCCGGAAGGTGGACCGCGGTCGTCTCGTAACCTCGAACTCGGGCGATCTCCTCGGCCAGGTCCGCTTCGATCTCGATGTCGGCGCGCCAGGTCGGCACTACGGCGATGAGAGTGTCATCGGCGCCGGGATCGACGACGAGCGGTTTCGGCGCCACGGCAACCTGGATCGGCGTGCCGGGTGCTCCTGCTTCAGTTTCGACTCCAACCCGCCGCAGCAGGCTGCGCTGCTCCTCGACGGAGACATCCGACCCAAGCAGCTTGTTGACGCGAGCGGGCCGGAAGGCGACGCGGGCCTCGGTCGGTTCTGTCGGGGCCGTGTCGACCCGTCCCTTCGAGAGCGCGCCGCCGGCCCAGGCCAGCGTCAGATGGGCAACTCTGTCGGCGCCGACGCGCGCCAGCCTGGTTTCCTGGCCCTTCTCGAAGCGGAGGCTCGCCTCCGAACGCAGCGCATAGCGGCGCCCGGTGCGCCGGATGCTGACCGCGTCGAAGACGGCCGACTCGATGGCTATCTCGGTCGTCTCGTTCGTGATCTCGCTGTCGAAGCCGCCCATCACGCCGGCGATGCCGATGGGGCCGCCCTCATCCGCGATGATCAGCGTGTCCGTCGTCAGCTCGCGCTCGACGTGGTCGAGAGTTTCCAGCCGCTCGCCGGCCAGCGCACGGCGCACGATGATCGTGCCGCCCTTGACCGCGGCTCCGTTGAAGGTGTGGGTCGGCTTTCCGAGCTCGAGCATGACGAAGTTCGCGGCGTCGACGACGTTGCTGACCGGCCTCATGCCGGCGGCCTGGAGCCGCATCTGGACCCAATCGGGCGAGGGGCCGATCTTCGCCCCGCTCACCCAGCGGCCCACGAAACGAGTGCACAGCTCGGGCTCCCGAACTTCCACTCTCAGCTTCTCTTCGACCGGACCGCCCGTCTCCTCGACCGCGAAATCCGGCCAGCGCACCGTCGCGCCGGTCGCGGCGGCGACCTCGCGCGCCAGGCCCACCAGGCACAGCGCATCGCCGCGGTTCGGCTTGACGTCCACGTCAAGGACGACGTCCCCGTACAGCTCGCTGAGATCCGTGCCGAGGGGCGTCGAGGGCGGAAGGATCAGAATCCCCTCCGCGTCGCTGGTGATGTGGAGCTCGTCGCCGGAGCAGAGCATACCCTCGGAGGCGATGCCCATCTTCTCGGTCCGCTCGATGCGGCGCTCGCCGGGCAGGACGGCGCCGGGCAGAGCCACGGGCACGCGCTGCCCGGGTGCGATGTTGTTGGCGCCGCACACGATGTGGAGCGGGGCGCCGGAACCGACGTTCACGGTCGTGAGGTGGAGACGATCGGCACGAGGGTGCTTCTCGACCGTGAGGAGCTCCCCGACCACGACCGAGCGCCAGTCCGAACCCCAGCGCTGGAGGCCCTTGACCTCCATGCCCAGCAGGGTCAGACGCTCGGCCAGCTGCTCGGGCGTAAGCTGGATGTCGACGTACTCGCGCAGCCAGTTCAGCGGCACTCTCATCGGAATTGCTCCAGGAAGCGCAGGTCGTTCTCCAGGTAGTAGCGCAGATCGGGCACGGCGTGGCGCAGGTTCGAGAT
>CAZGUS010000028.1:10730-22119 GCA_964529245.1 uncultured Anaerolineaceae bacterium | reverse complement strand
TCCGCAAGGACGTGGCCATGACCGGCGAGATCACGCTCCGCGGCCGGGTCCTGCCGATCGGCGGCCTGAAGAGCAAGATCCTGGCCGCCCACCTCTCCGGCGCAAAGATGATCATCCTGCCGCGCAAGAACGAGAAGGACCTGCGGGACATCCCAGAGGAGATCCGCAAGCAGATCAAGCTCGTCCTGGTCGACAACATGGAACAGGTGCTCGACGCAGCCCTCCGGGCCAAGCCGATGCCCCTGAGCACCGAACCTGTCAAGCCGGCGGGTGGTGGCAAGGAGCCCGAGACTGAGACCGGCCCCGAAGGCCGGATCCGCCCCGGATTCCCGCTCCACCCGGGCGATCAGCCGCCTGCGATGGCGCAGCCGGAGTGACGCCCGACGTACATTTCATCGGGTAGCCAACAGATGCGTGGTGGCCGGCGGAAACGCCGGCCTCCGCGCGTGGCGGCCAATCGAATAGCAGTCGCCGGTCCGGCGAACCGAGACCGAGGCGCCGTCGAGCACCGCAGCGAGCGTACCTCAAGGTGCGTGAGCGAGGAGCGCAGGCGGCAACGAAGGAATCGGTCGCCCGAGCGGCGACGGAATTGAATACCGCGCGTCGCCGGTCCGGCGAACCGAGACCGAGGCGCCGTCGAGCACCGCAGCGAGCGCACCTCAAGGTGCGTGAGCGAGGAGCGCAGGCGGCAACGAAGGAATCGGTCGCCCGAGCGGCGACCCCTTGAAGAACGCGAGGGGCCAGTGGAATACAAGGACTACTACAAGACGCTGGGGGTCGAGCGAACCGCCACCCCGGCGGACATCAAGAAGGCGTATCGGCGGCTGGCCCGCGAGCTTCACCCTGACCGCAACCCCGGCGACAAGACCGCCGAGCGCAAGTTCAAGGAAGCCAACGAGGCGCACGAAGTCCTGGCCGATCCCAAGAAGCGCCAGCAGTACGACGCGCTCGGTTCGAACTGGGACCAGTACGGTCGGGCCGGCGGCGCCGGCGCCGGGGCGGCCGGAAGTCCGTTCGGGGCCGGCGCCAGCGATCCGTTCGGGCCGGGCAGTCCCTTCGCCGGCTACGCCGCGCAGGGCGGCGGCGGCAACGTCCGCTACGAGTTCCGCTCAGCCGGCTCGGACGACTTCTCCGACTTCTTCCGAACCTTCTTCGCGGGCTCCGACGCAGCCGCCGCAGCCGGTTCGCGCTCCGCCACGACCACGGCGGATGCGACCGGCGCCGCCGCGGGGCGGACCGCGCGCGGCCGGGCGACGAGCGGCCGGCGCGCCAACCCGCTCGAGGATCTGTTCGGACGGCTGCACAACGAGGGCGACGGAGCCTCCGCCACGCGGCCGGGAGGGCGCGGGCAGGACACCGGCCGGGCGGCCGGGCGAAGCGTCCACCGCGGTGAAGACGTCGACGTCGAGATCGACTTGAGCCTCGAGGAAGCCTTCCACGGTTCGGCACGGCTGGTCCAGGTCGGCGATCAGCGCCTGGAGGTCAAGGTCCCCCGGGGCGTGGAGACAGGCAGCAAGATCCGCCTTCGCGGCAAGGCGGGTTCGGGCGAAGGCGCCGGCGACCTGTACCTCGTGACCAGGATCCGGCCGCACTCGGTCTTCACACGGAGCGGCGCGGATCTGACGCGCGAGCTCCCGATCACGCTCGGCGAGGCCCTGCTCGGCGGCGAGGCGGAGGTGGAGACCATCGGCGGGCGCGTGGTTCTTACAATCCCGCCCGGCACCCAGCAGGGCCAGACATTCCGGCTGGCCGGCAAGGGAATGCCCCGCCTCAAGGGCGAGGGCTCGGGCGACCTGTACGCCAAAGTCAGGGTCGTGCTGCCGGGCAAACTGGAGGGCAGGCAGCGCCAGGCGGCCGAGGAGTTCGTCGGCCAGATCGCCCAGCCGAACCCCCGCAGGGGCTGATGAACCGGACCGCCGCGAACCCGCCCGCCACACCCGTTCGGGGCCGCAGGGCCCTTTGAGGGAAAGCCAATGAATCTCGATCGTTTCACCCAGAAGGCCCAGGAATCCATCGCCGCCGCCCAGCGTCTGGCCGAGGAGCTCCAGAGCCCCGTTCTCGATTCGGAGCATCTACTCGCCGCGCTGGTCGAGGCCGACGACGGCATCCCGTCCGAGACGCTGCGCCGCCTCGGCGTGGACATGCCCGCCTTTCGGGCGGAGCTGGCCGGGGCCCTCGGTCGGCGAGCGAGGATCCAGGGCGGGTCGCTGAGCGCCGATCCGCGCGTTCGCCGCGCCATCGAGCGGGCGGCGGACGAGGCCAAGCGCCTCAAGGACGACTACGTATCGACCGAGCATCTGCTCCTCGCCATCGCCGAGGGTGGCGGCGAGGCCCAGGCGCTGCTGGACCGCCACGGGGCGAACAAGGAAGCCATCCTGCAGGCTCTCGTCAGCGTCCGCGGCAACCAGCACGTCACCAGCCCCAACCCTGAATCCACCTACCAGGCTCTCGAGAAGTACGGCCGCGACCTCACGGCCGAGGCTCGGGCCGGCAAGCTCGATCCGGTCATCGGCCGCGACGAGGAGATCCGCCGCGTCATCCAGGTTCTTAGCCGCCGCACCAAGAACAACCCGGTCCTGATCGGCGAGCCCGGTGTCGGCAAGACCGCGGTCGTGGAGGGGCTGGCCCAGCGCATCGTGCGCGGCGACGTGCCCGAGACGCTCAAGGAAAAGAAAGTCATCTCGCTGGACCTGGGCGCGCTGATCGCCGGGGCCAAGTTCCGGGGCGAGTTCGAGGAGCGCCTCAAGGCCGTCCTGCGCGAGATCAAGGAGTCCGAGGGCCGGATCATCCTGTTCATCGACGAGCTGCACACCGTCGTCGGTGCCGGGGCGGCCGAGGGCGCGATGGACGCGTCGAACCTGCTCAAACCGATGCTGGCCCGCGGCGAGTTGCACACGATCGGAGCCACGACGCTCGACGAGTACCGCAAGTACATCGAGAAGGACGCGGCGCTGGAGCGGCGCTTCCAGCCGGTCGTCGTCGACGAGCCCTCCGTCGAAGAGACCATCTCGATCCTGCGCGGCCTGCGCGAGAAGTACGAAGTCCACCACGGCGTCCGCATCACCGACGCCGCGCTGGTGGCCGCCGCGACGCTCTCCAACCGCTACATCACCGAGCGCTTCCTGCCGGACAAGGCGATCGATCTGGTCGACGAGGCCGCCAGCCGGCTGCGGATGGAGATCGATTCGATGCCGGTCGAGCTCGACGAGCTCGAGCGCCGGCGCATCCAGCTCGAAATCGAACGCGAAGCACTGCGCAAGGAGACCGACGAAGGCTCGAAGGCTCGCCTCGAGGTCCTGGAGGCCGAGCTGGGCGAAATCGGCGAGCAGGCCGCGGCCATGAAGCAGCGCTGGACGACCGAGAAGGACGCCATTTCGGCCATTCGGGCCACCAAGTCGGAGATCGAAGGGCTGCAGGTTCGAATCGACCAGGCCGAGCGGGAGGCCGACTTCGGCACGGCGGCCCAGCTCAAGTACGGCCGGTTGCCCGAGTTGCAGGCGCGCATGAAGGAGCAGGAGGCGGCGATCGCCGCCCTTTCGGGACCGGACCGGCTGCTGACCGAAGAAGTCACGGCCGACGACATCGCCGGCATCGTGGCCGCCTGGACGGGCGTGCCGGTGACCAAGCTGCTCGAAGGCGAGACCGCCAAGCTCGTCCACATGGAAGACAACCTGCACAAGCGTGTCGTCGGGCAGGAAGAGGCCATCCAGGCCGTGTCGGACGCGGTTCGCCGCGCCCGTGCCGGGCTCAAGGACCCGCGCCGGCCGATCGGCTCGTTCCTGTTCCTGGGCCCGACCGGAGTCGGCAAGACCGAGCTGGCGCGCGCCCTGGCCGAGTTCCTCTTCGACGACGAGACGGCCATGGTCCGCATCGACATGAGCGAGTACATGGAGAAGTTCTCGGTCTCGCGCATGGTCGGCGCGCCTCCCGGATACGTCGGCTACGAGGAGGGCGGCCAGCTGACCGAGGCGGTTCGGCGGCGGCCGTACCAGGTGGTTCTGCTCGACGAGATCGAGAAGGCGCACCCGGACGTCTTCAACATCCTCCTCCAGGTCCTCGACGACGGGCGTCTGACGGACGGCCAGGGTCGAACGGTCGACTTCCGCAACACCGTCCTGATCATGACCAGCAACGTCGGGTCGCAGTTCATCTCCGCTTTCACCGAGCGCGGCGACTCCGGCGACGCGAAGGCCTACGAGCAGATGAAGAACCAGATCACGGAGGCATTGCGAGTCCAATTCCGCCCCGAGTTCCTGAATCGGATCGACGAGGTGATCGTCTTCCACGCCCTCAACGACGCGGACCTGGCGGCCATCGTGGATCTGCTGGTCGCGGATCTGGAGCGGCGTCTGGCCGACCGCGAGATCGTTCTGGAGCTGACGCCCGCGGCCCGCTCGCTCATCGTCCGCGAGGGCACGGATCCGGCGTACGGCGCCCGGCCCCTGAAGCGAACGATCCAGCGGCTCGTGGAGAACCCGCTGGCCCGGGCGCTGCTGCGCGGCGAGTTCAAGCCCGGCACCAGAGTGGTGGCCGATGCGGACCCGATCGGCGGTGTGCTCGTCTTCAGCTCGGGCGGCAACACGGTCGTGACCGACGCCACTCAGCGCCGCGACGCCCGGCGGAAGTCGGCGCCCGCGCCGGCTGGAGCGGCAGCGGCCGCGGACCGGATCTGGACCCCCGGCCGGCCGGACGAGGACGAGGGCCCGAAGCGGGTCAACTAGGACCGGTAGGACCGGCAACCTGCAACCGGCAACCTGCGACCGGCAACCGGCAACCGGCAACCGGCAACCGGCAACCGGCAACCGGCAACCGCGACGGTCAGCACGAAGCCGCGGACCATCGCAACTGGGCGCACGACAACGATGGCGACACCCGCGACTCTCGCCGCGACGGGGAGCCGTCCGTGGCGCGGCATCCACCCTGACGGATGTGCCCGGGACGATCCGCGGCGTCGGCCGGGCCGGCGGCGGCAACCCGGCCGGCGGCGCCAACCCGACTTGCACCAGACGAACACACGCGACCATCCCGACGGCCCTCGGCGGGGGACTGAGATGGTTGCGTGCACGTGACGCACAAGCACTGACGTCGAGTTGCCCAGCGCCGAGGGAACTGTGCATCGGAAGCAACGACCGGACGGCTCCACGGGCCCGGACGGGCCCGGACGGGTCCGGCGAGTCGCACGTGTGCTTCAGACGCACCCGGACAGGGCGGCGAGGGCCGCCGAGGCGCATGTTTGGGTCAGATGCACGCCGGCAAAGGCGCAGGGCGGCCTGGCGGGGCCGCCCGAGCCCGGCCGCGCTCGATGAGGCTAGCATCAGCCCATCAGCGGCGGGCGGCCGCGCCGGCGGGCGGCCGCGCAGATGGGACGGAGGAACGATGAAGTTCGAGCTGGTTCGGGAGAGGCTGCGTGCGCTGCCGCGGGAGATGCCCGAGCCGCCGGCGATCCTGACGCCGATCAGGCTGGACTCGCCCGACGCCCTATTTCCGCCGCGACCGACGGCCCGTGTCAGGCAGGCGGCGGTGCTGGTTCTGCTATTCCCCGACGACCGCGGCGAGGCTCGCCTGCTGCTGACGACCCGCGTCCCGCACCTTAGCTCGCATGCGGGCGAGGTCAGCTTCCCCGGCGGCTCCGCCGAGGCGGGCGACGCCGGCCCGGCCGAGACGGCGCTGCGGGAGGCGGCCGAGGAGATCGGCCTGGACCCGGAGGCTTGCGGGTTGCAGGTGGTCGGCGCACTCGAACGCTTCACCATCCCGGTCTCCGGTTTTCGCGTGACTCCCGTGGTCGCCCTGGCCGAGCGGCGGCCGGAGTGCGAGGCCAACGCCGCCGAAGTCGCACGCATCATCGAACCGCCGGTGGAGGCTTTCCTGCCCGACGCCCCGGTCGAGCTCGAGGAGCGGGTCATCCGCGAACGGCTCATCCGGTACGGTGTCTACCCGGTCGAGGGCGAGCGAGTCTGGGGCGCGACCGCCCGAATGCTCGGCCAGCTCGGGGCGCTCCTGGCGAGCGAGGCGGCGAGCGGAGCGCCCGCGAATGGAGCCCGCGAGCCGGCCCCGCCGACGGCCCGGGTCGAAGAACCGAGAGTCCGTGCCGCCACCCCTGCGGACCGACCCGCGATCGAAGCGTTCGTGGCCGCACTCGCGCCGGAGCTGGCCCGGTCGATGCCGTCCGCGTCCGCGCTGTTCGTGGCCGAGCTGTCAGGCTCGATTGCCGGCCTGGCGAGCTGGGCGCCCTGGGATCGGCCGCGGACGGACGCCGAACCGCGCGGCTTCGAAGGGCTCAGCCTCGATGACGGCGCGGGCACCGCGGCCGAGCTGACCCTGCTCGCCGTCGCCCCAAACCTGCGCGGCCGGGGCATCGGCCGAAGCCTGACAGACGCGATAGCCGCCGCCGCGCGATCGGCCGGGTGCCGCCGGCTGCTGGCCTGGACCCTCGCCGAGACGGCGCTCCATCCCTCGTCGGTGGCCGCCCGCGCCTTCTTCCGGGCCGATGGTTTCGTCGACTTCGCGGTCGACCGCCAATTCCTCGCCCGCGGGGAGGACAGGCTGCTGCTGTCGCGCCCGCTGGATTGAGTAGGTCGACGCCGACCCCTCCGTATATTGTGGAGTCGGCAGGTCAACTTCAGTTCAGGGAGGGCACTGCCAACCCGGGAGGTCCAATGTCGTCCGACGCAATATCCACGGCGCTGATCGTGCTGGTCTCGTTCGGCATTCCCGTCTTGATCGTCATCTGGGCGTTCTTCAAGTTCCGAGGCACCACGAGCACGATCAAAGGGGGCATCCCGGCCGAAGCATTGATCCAGAGCCTGGCCGAGACCGGCATGACGGTCTCCACGCCGTCGGCCGGACCCGAAGCGCCGGTCTACAGGATCGGCCTGCTCGTGAACCCCCCTGGCGGCGCTCCGTATGCCGTCGAGGACACTCACGCCATCCCGCGTCTCTACATTCCGATGACCGTGCCCGGCGCCCAGATCGGCGTCCTCATCGACCCGAAGAACCCCATGAAGGTCGTCCCCGACTGGAGCCGAATCAGCGGTTCCGCCGAGCCCGCGGCATACCGTGCCGGCGCCTTTCAACCCGCCGGGTATCAACCGGGCGCCGACCAGGCGGGCATGGCCGATCCGGGCGCCGGTATGAGCGAGGCCGCCGCGATCCTGAGCGGGGCCGGCTCCGTAGCCGGAACGGTCATGGAGAACCCGGGCGGGGTCAACGTCAGCTTCGACGCTCAGGGCAATCCCGTCAGCGGCGTGAACGACATGATCGGGGCGGTCCGCAGCGGAGCGATGCCCACAATCAAGGGCAAGGCGGCCCAGATCCTCGCCACCGGGACGCACGGAACGGCGGTGATCACCACGGCTCAGCCGCTCGGCCAGACCGTCCGGGACATCGACCCCTCTGCCGATCCCTCCCGCCTGAACGACCCTATCTGGCTCTTCACCGTCGAGGTGAGCCTGGCCGGCATCAAGCCGTTCCCAGCCATGTTCGGCCATCGTGTTCCGCTCGCGAAAGTGGCCCAGGTCGCGCCGGGGGTGCAACTGGCGGTCGCGGTCGACGAGTCGAACCCGTCCCAGGAAGTCGCCATCGATTGGGACCGCTCCCCGATCGGCACGACCGCCTGACGGCAGAATCGGCGGCGGCGGAATCGGCGGCGGCGCCGCGCGCCAGGCGAGATTCCTACCAGGGCTCGCGGGCCGTCGAATCGTGGTCGTGCGGTCGCGCGCCCGGCTCGGCGTCGAGGCCCCCTTCGGCCGGAGCCGCGGGCTCGGCCGTGTCTGCCTCGGGTTCGACCACGAGTCCGAGCGCTGATCCGACCGCAAGCTCGACCGCACCGGCTTCGATCAGGAGCGGCCCGGCGTCGCCGACCGCGAACTCCACGACCAGGGCGCGCATCGGCGTCTGCTCCGTCCACGCGGCGTGGACGACATCGGGCGGCCAGACCACGGCCTCGCCGGCCGCGACGCGAGCCCGCGCGTCGCCGACCTGCACGAAGCCGCCGCCTTCGATCACGACGAAATAGGTGAGGTTCGGGTTCGAGTGCGGCGCCATGGCCGCGTTCGGGCGGAAGGCAAGCTCGGCGACGCCGCCACGGTGGTCGGCATGAATGGATTGCCCGTCCACCCCGTGCGTTCCCGGGGGCCCCTCATGGCGCCGGTGTCCGATGCCGAACCGGCGGATTTCCACGGCCGTTCAGGGCCGCCCGGTCGCGAGAGCCGCGCCGGGACGCACGCGGACCACCCGAGAAGCTAGCGGCGGCGGCGCTTGGTCGTGGCCGCGGGGCGCTTGCGGATCGTGGCTTCCGGGTGGGCGGTCTTGGAGCGCTGGAAGTAGCGCTGCCGGGCCAGGCGCTCTTCGTAGGCCTGGATGAGCGGCGGGAAGTGGAAGAAGCGGATCCAGACGAACAGGACCGCGCCGCCGATCATCGTGGGCAGGACGAAGATGAAGTCGAAGTTGAAGACGGCGTACATCAGCATCAGGCAGAAGGTCCCGACCGAGGTCCACAGCAGCCACTCGTTCAGGTCCAGGAAGACGGCGTAGTTGCGCAGTCTCCGACCCTGGAAGTTGTAGAAGAAGATCGTCACCGCAAGCATGAACAGCGCGAACATCCACGTGATCGTGAAGATCGGCGCGAAGTTGGTGGTGTTGAAGGCGATGAAGAGGTATTCCCACGGCGCCATGTTCGCGCGGACCTCCGGGCGTAGTCAGTCGATGTGGTCGTGCGACCTGGATGTACGCCGATCCGCCGGGTCCGGCTTGTGAACGGCGGCATCGAGGGCGGGGCCGGCTGCCGACGGCGGCGACCGGGTTCCTGCGATCTCTGCGTCCGGTGAGTATGCCATGACGCGGCATGTCTGACGCAGCCCGGAATGCCCGGCGCCTGCGAGGAGGCCGCCGGGCGCGAAACCTGAAAGCCGAAGCCGGCGGCGCGGGGGGCGGCGCTATACTCGGCCCAATCCGGCAAACGCGGGGCCGTCACGCTGCCGGGCGCGCGGTCCGCCACCCGCCCGGGCGCCGCTGGAGACGACGCATCGCTGCGCCGGGAGACCGCATGGCCGGCAGTTTGGGAGGTAGGCCTGGTGCGAGCCCTGCTCTCGGTGGCAAACCGTGAGGGCATCGGACCGTTCGCCCGAGGCCTCCTGTCCATCGGCGTCGAGGTGTTCGCCACGGACGGGACCCGCGAATTCCTCGCCAAAGAGGGCGTCGAGGTCCGATCGGTATCCGAGCTGACCGGCGCCGAGCCGATCGCGGGCGGCCAGGTCAAGACTCTCCACCCCGCGATCTACGCCGGCATCCTGGCCCGCCGCGACAAGCCCGAGCAGCTCGCCGAGCTGGAAGCGCAGGGCATCGGCCTGATCGACCTCGTGGCCGTCAACGTCAGCCACTTCGCGCCGCAGGTCGGGACCCGCCTCGTGCCGATAGACGAAGCCATCGAGATGATCGACGTGGGCGGGGCCGCGCTCCTGGCTGCCGCGGCGCGCAACTACGCCGGCGTGGCCGCGGTCGCGAACCCGAACCGCTATTCGACCGTACTGGCCGAGATCCGCGAGCGCGGAGCCGTGTCGGCCGAGCTGCGCCAGAACCTCGCCGCCGAGGCTTACGGCCTGGTCGCCGCGTATCACGCCGAAGTCGCCGCCTATCTCTCCAACCTGTGCGGCGAAACCTTCCCCAGCCGCCTGGCCATGGTCCTCGAGAAGGTCGACGACCTGCGCTACGGCGAGAACCCCACTCAGGCTGCGGCGTTCTACCGCGAGACCACTCACCGCGCCGGAACCCTTGCCGACGCCACACAGATCCAGGGCTCGCGGCCGTCGTTCAACGACCTGCTGGACCTTGACGCGGCCTACGCCTTCGCGATGGACTTCACCTCGCCGACTGCCGTCATCGTCAAGCACACCGATCCGGTTGGGCTCGCCTCCGCGGACGAGCTCGTCGAGGCGTACCGCAACGCCCTCGAGACAGATTCCGTGTCTTGCTTCGGCGGGATCGTCGGGGTCAACCGCGACCTGGACGGCGCCACGGCCCGCGAGATCGCGGCCAATTCGTATGAAGCCGTCGTGGCTCCGTCGTTCAGCCGGGCGGCCGTCGGCATCCTCGCCCAGAAGCCGCAGCTCCGGCTCCTTGCCGTGCCGCAAAACCCGAGCGAGGGACCGCGCGACTACGGCATCGCCAATCTCGACTTCAAGCGCATCGCCGGCGGCCTGCTGGTCGAAGCCAAGGACGAGCTCGGGCTCGACAAGACGCAGCTCCATGTCGTGACGAAGCGGCGGCCCACGCTAGAAGAGCTCACGGACCTGCTCTTCGCCTGGCGGACGGTCCGCCACGTCCGGTCGAACGCCATCGTGCTGGCGCGAAACGCGTCGACGGTCGGAATCGGGGCGGCCCAGGCGAGCCGCCAGACGGCCGTCGAAATCGCGCTGCGGCGAGCCGGCGACAGGGCCCGGACGGCCGTCATGGCCAGCGACGCCTATTTCCCGTTCCCCGACGGGATCCAGTTCGCGGCCCAGGCCGGGGTCACGGCCATCATCCAGCCGGGCGGCTCGATCCGCGACGAGATGGCCATCGAGGTCGCCGACCGCCACCACATGGCCATGGTTTTCACGGGCCGGCGCCACTTCCGCCACTGAGCCCCGCCCGGCGGCGGTGTCGAAGCGCGCCCTCGTGAGGCCCGGCAATTTCAATGGCGAGTGATCCGGTGGCGACCTTCCTGCGAATCAGTGGGTGACAGCCGATCGGAACCTGACGGGCCGGTCGGTCGGTCGGAGGAAGGGAAGCCCGGTTAGCCGGGCGGAGGGGACGAAGCGGGCGACAGGTCGGTGCCCAGACAAGCCGACGAGGGCCCTGTCGCCCGTTTCGCATACCCGGGGCCCGTTCACGGCCGGCGAGGACGTGCGCCGGCCGCGGCTACGCCGGTTCCACCCAGGCACCCACGGCGGCATCCCAGATCGCCACCGCGCGCGCCGCCGAGGCGCCCTCTATCAATTCGCGGCGGGCGCGGGCTTGTTCGACCGATTCGGTCCAGCCCGGCGGAACCAGGTCCGGGGCCAGATCCGCCAGCGGCGCTAGGACGAAGAGGCGGCGCCCGGCTTCCGGATGCGGAATCTCCAGCAAGCGCTCGACTTTGGCCGGGTCGGGCGAGCGGCCCGCCTCCGGCCGCTCCACCAGCACCCGTTCCTCGCCAAAGAGCAGCAGATCAAGGTCGAGTTCGCGGGGGCCGTACCGATACCGCTCCCGCCTACCGAAGGCGCGCTCGATCGACTTGAGGGCGAGGAGCAGCGCAATCGGCCCGGTGGTCCCGGGCGGAGAGGCTGCCGGCGGAGCGGACTCGATCTTGGCAGGAGCGGCCGCCGAACCGGCCGCGGGCCCGGTGGCTGCGGCAGGAGCGGCCGCGGGCCCG
>CAZGUS010000028.1:0-10630 GCA_964529245.1 uncultured Anaerolineaceae bacterium | reverse complement strand
CGGCCGCGGGCCCGGTGGCTGCGGCAGGAGCGGCCGCGGGCCCGACGCCCGCTCCCGAGCCGCTCGCGGCCGCCGAATCTCCGTCTGTCCCCGTGCCGTTCCGGCCGGCCGGAACGTCCAGCGCCACGACCGCGTTGTGGAACTCGGGCTGGTCGGTCACCTCGACCGGAGACGTGACGTACAGTCGCGAGACGCCGGCCAGCCTCGCGCCCGGCAGAGCGGCCAGGGCGTGAACGGCGTCCGTGAGCGTCGCCCGCGCATCGCCGACGTTGGCCCCGAGCCCGATGTACGCCCGTACCACCGCCATGCTCCACTCCGATCTGCGGCCCGGTCCGAACCGCGGCCGCCGCACGGCCGAGCGCCGCGGCTAGACTCCGCTCGTGCGCCCCGTGCATGTGCTCATTTTCCACGCCTCGACCCCGAACGGTGCCGGGCCGCTTGTCGGCGCCCTGGCGGAGGCCCGCATGGCCATGGCGGAGCGCCAGCGGGCCGCGTTTCTGGCGGCCGGCGCGGACGCGGCCGAGATCGTGTCCGGGCCGCCCGATGGGCTCAGCTTCGGCGAGCGCCTCGGTGCGGCGATCCGGGCACTCGGCGGCGAGGGCGGCGCGATCGTCATGGGTTCCGGCAGCATCCCGCTGGCGCGGCCGGCCGACCTCCGGCGCTTCGTCGAGGTCGCCGCCGGGCCGGCCGGCCGCGCCGTGGCGAACAACTTCTATTCGGCCGACGTCGTGGCCGTTTCCCGCGCAGCGGATCTGGCCGACCTGCCGCCACTCCCCGCCGACAACGCCGTTCCCCGGTGGCTGAAGGAACGGGCCGGAGTGGCCGTCACGGACCTGCGCGCGCGCTGGCGGCTCGGCGTCGACGTCGACACTCCGCTCGACCTGATCGTGATCGGCGCGGCTGGCGGGGCAGCGGGCGGCGTCGCGCCATTCGGCGCGGCGGGCGGCACGCCCTTCGGCGCGTCGGCGGGCGTCGCCGGCCACGGAACGGCGCCGCTCATTGGCGAGCGGCTGGCGGCACTCTCCGAAATCCTTTCGAATCGACGCGCCGAACTGCTGGTCGCCGGCCGAATCTCTTCGACCACGCTGAGGTGGCTGGAGAGCGGCGTCGCCTGCCGCGTCCGAGCCCTGGTCGAGGAGCGCGGCCTCCGTGCCGCGACGCGTCTCGCCCAATCGGGCCCGACGACCGAATTGCGGCCGCCTCGCTCCGTCCTGGGCGAGTTGCTCGACCGCGACGGGCCCGAATCGCTCGCCGCGACCGTCGGGCGCCTGGCCGACGCCGCGCTGATCGACACCCGTGTCCTGCTGGCCCACCGCCACGGCGCCGAGGAACGGGCGTGGCCGCCGGCCGAGGATCGCTTCGCGTCCGACCTCCTCATGGCGGAGTCCATCGGCGATCCGTGGCTCCGGGCGCTCACCGAATCGGCCGCCACCTCGCCGGCCGACCGCCCGATCCTGCTCGGCGGCCACACTCTCGTGAACGGCGGACTTCGCCTGCTCGCGCAGCGAGCTCGTGCGGGGAGACCATGACGCCCAAACCGCGGCTTCCGTCGCCTGTGCCTCCGTCGCCTGCCGACCGCCGGCTTCCGGCCGATCCTTCGCCCGAACCGTCGTCGGATCTTTCGGCCACGCTGACCGCCCGAATCCGAGCCGAAATGGAAGCGTCGCCGGACCGCCGGATCACGTTCGCCCGCTTCATGGAGCGGGCCCTGTACGAGCCCGATCTCGGCTACTACCGCCGGCCGGCCGACCGTCCGACGGACGCCGGCGATTTCCTGACGGCGCCGGAGACCCACCCGATCTTCGGCTGGACGCTCGCCCGTCGGATCGAGCGAATGTGGACGGAGCTGGGCCGGCCGAGCCCGTTCCACCTCATCGAGCACGGCTCCGGCTCGGGCACGCTGGGGTTGTCGATCCTGGAGGGCCTCCGCCGCCACGACACGCCCGACACGCCCGACACGCCCCGCTCGCCCGACGCGAAGGACCTCCTCGAGGCCATCCGGTTCACCCCGATCGAGTCGAACCCCTACAGGCAGGTCGACCTGATCCGCAGGTTCGAAGAGGCCGGCCTTGCCCGGCTCCTGCAGGCGGCCGGCTCTCGGCCCGACGAGCCCGTGCCCGTCGCCGGCGTCATCCTTGCCAATGAGTTCCTCGACGCCCTGCCGGTCCACCGCATCGTCGTCCGCGGCGGGCGGCTGCTCGAACTCTTCGTGACGTGGCGGGAGGGCTTCGTCGAGGTCGCGGGCCAGCCTTCGAGGGCCGACCTGGCGCTCCGCCTTGCCGAGGACGGGCTGACGCCCGCAGACCTGGCAGATGGTCAGGTCGGCGAGATATGCCTCGGCCTCGCCCCGTGGCTTATGGAGGCTGTCGCAAGAATCGCCCGCGGCTACGTCATCGTCATCGATTACGGCTACGAGGCCGCCGAGCTGTACGGCCCGCCGCACCTCGCCGGGACGCTGCTCGGCTACCGCGGCCATCGCGTCGTGGCGGATCCACTCGACCAGGTCGGGCTTACGGACCTGACCGCCCACGTCGACTTCACCGCTCTCCGGGTCCTCGGGGAGCGGCGCGGTCTCCGTTCCGCGGCCCTGACCACCCAGTCCGAGTTCCTCGTCGCGGCCGGCCTGGAGGCGGAGCTCCGGGCGCTTCAGGCTTCGCCCTCGACCACGGCCGCCGACTACCTGCGTGCCCGTTCCGGCATCGTCCGCATGCTCGACCCGCGCCACATGGGCCATTTCCGCGTCCTCACGATGGAGCGCGGCTGAGCGGACGGCGCATGGCGGGGCCGGCGGTGGGGCCCGGGCCGGCGCCAATAAGCCACTTCCCGTATTGCGGTGCTTCGGCGATGAGGGCAACCTACGCATCCGGAGCAGGGGGGAGCGCGACGGGTCGTCGGATCGTGGGAGTGATCGGGCCCTCGCCGCGCCGGCTCCGCTTATATCGAACATCCGTGTGCAGCCGTCAGTCGCTACCCCGCTGGCGGTCTAGCCGGAGACGCGGGCGGCACGACCAGTCTCGAGCCGCCCGCGCCGGCTTTAACCGGCCGGGCAGCCCGCCGAGCCCCAATCTGCACCGGACGCGTGCGAGATTCCCAACCCCGGCGGCCCTGCTGGTAGACTCTCGCTGGATCGCGAGGGATGGGGCATAGAACCCCTCCCCGCGGGCCGAGATCGAACGCTCATGCCCGAACGACGCCGCGGGTCGTTCCCCGCGGACGACAGGTACGGCTGGAGATAGATGACCGGTATCTGGTACGTACTTGGCCTGGCTGGCGCGGGAGTCGGTTTCGTATTCCTGACGATCGGCCTTGCCTGGTTCCTGTCGCATCGCAACCGCGGCGACGGCCACAAGGGCCTGCCCTATGAAAGCGGCATCGACACCTTCGGCGACACCTGGGGCAGGCTCAGCCTTTCGTTCTACATCTACGCCCTGCTGTTCGTCGCCTTCGACGTCGAGGTCGTGTTCCTCTTCCTGTGGGCGATGGTCTTCCGCAGCCTGCTGCTCGGGGGCCTGGTCAGCATGGGCACCTTCGTCGTGGTGCTGATGCTCGGATTGGGCTACGCCTGGCGGAAGGGGGTCCTGACGTGGCGGTAGGCGATCGACGGTCGAAGGGAGCCGGGGTCGTGCCGGCCTCGATCGGCGCCGGTTCACAGGGCTCGGCCGGCGCGCCCGTGCCCGACGCGTCGAAGAGCCAGCTCGCGGCGCCGGTCCCGGGCGAGATCACCGCTCCGATCGTCGTGCCCAACACTCTGTGGCGGGCGGCCAACCCGCTCGCCTACGACGGCGGGCGGCCGGCGGAGGTTACCCACCTGCGCGAGTTCGGCCTGACCGATGTCGGGCGCCGCGACGACGCTCGCTGGGGCGCCCTCCAGGTCGTGCCGGCCAGGGCGGACGAAGTCCTGGACCTGATCCGCACCAACAGCCTCTGGCCGCTCCTTTCGGGCCTGGCCTGCTGCGCCTTCGAGATGATGTCCGGCGCCACCAGCAAGAACGACATGGATCGCTGGGGCATGTTCCCGTTCCGGGCCTCGCCGCGCCAGGCGGACGTGCTGATCGTCGCCGGAACCCTCACGACCAAGATGGCCGGCCCGCTTCTCCGCCTCTGGGAGCAGATGCCCGAGCCCAAGTGGTGCGTCGCGCTGGGCGACTGCACGGTTTCCGGCGGGCGCTACAAGCGTAGCTACTCGACGGTCCAGGGCATCGACCGGGTCATGCCCGTGGACGTCTACATCCCGGGCTGCCCGCCGCGCCCCGAAGGCCTCATCTACGGCATGCTGCAGCTGGGGCAGCTGGTCAAGGACAGGCGCGGGCACTGGGCGGAGCGCGAGATCGGCCCCACCGTACCGGACAAGATCTGAGCCATGGACCGCACTCTGAGGCGCCGTCTGGAAGCGCGCCTGAGCGCGCAGCTCCAGGGTCCGATTCGGCAGCGCCACGACCAGACCGAGATCCGAATCCGTCCGGGCGACGTTCCGGACGTGCTCCGGACCGTGCACGACGCCGTAGATCTCCGCTTCGAGATCCTGGCCGACCTGGCCGGCGTCGACACCGGCGACGTGATGCAGGTCGTATACCACCTGTGGAGCGAAACCAGCCCCGACTGGCTGCGCGTCATCGCCGACGGCATAGCCCGCGACGACCCGCGCTGTCCCTCCGCCACGTTCCTGTGGACCGGCGCCGAGTGGCTCGAGCGCGAGGCCTACGACATGTTCGGCATCATCTTCGAGGGCAACCGCGACCTGCGCCGCATCTTCATGCCGCCCGACTACACGAGCTTCCCTCTCCGCAAGGACTTCCTCCTGCCCGACGACGCGGCCCGATCGCCCGGCGAGGGCGTGCGCCACATCGAGCGACCCGTCGCCGCCGCCCGGGCCGCCGCCGATCCCGCAACCGGCGTCCGCCGGGCGCGAGTGAGCTGAGCCGGGCCATGCCGTCTCGCACCGCCCGCCCCAACACCGGCGCCGGGGCTCGCCCGCAGGGGCCGCCGGCGCCCGCGCAGCACCGCTCGGAAGACGACCCGCGCGTCATGCTCGAACGCGACATCAACGCGGACATGTACGAGCCGATCCCGCCGTACCCCACTCAGACGGAACGGGAGAGCGAGTTCTACTCCAGCGGCGACGGGGAGATGTTCATCAACATCGGCCCGCACCACCCGGCTACTCACGGCGTCCTTCGCCTCGTCCTGAAGCTCTCGGGCGAGCAGATCGTCGACGTCGACCCGGTCCTGGGCTACCTCCACCGCGGCGTCGAGAAGATCTGCGAGAACTCGGACTACTACCACGTCATCGATCAAGTCGACCCGCTCGAGTACATCAGCTCCCTGTTCCAGGAGTGGGCGGCCGTCCTGGCCTTCGAGAAGCTCATGGACGTGGAGGTTCCCCGGCGGGCGGAATACATCCGGGTCCTATCGGGCGAGCTGCTCCGCATCGCCAGCCACACCCTGTACATGGGCTTCCTGGCCCTCGACCTGGGCGGCCTGACGCCGATCCTCTACAGCTTCATCGAGCGCGACGAGATCATGGAGATGCTGGCCTCGCTGACCGGCGCGCGGATGCTCTTCAACTACTTTCGCATCGGCGGCGTGAACGGCGACCTGAACCACGAGTTCATGAGCCGCCTGGGCGACTGGATGAGCCGCGCCGCGAAGCAGACCGAGGCCAACGCAGGGCTCCTCAACGAGAACGAGATCTTCGTCCGGCGAACCCGCGGCGTCGGCGTCCTGGACCGCGCCACGGCCCTCCGCTTCGGAGTGACCGGCGGGAATCTGCGGGCCGCGGGCGTGCCGTTCGACCTCCGCCGGGCCCATCCGTACAGCGTTTACCCGGAGCTCGACTTCAACATCCCGACTCGCGACGAGGGCGACTCGCTGGCCCGCTACCTGATCCGCGTGGACGAGGTCCGCGAGTCGATCCGGATCATCGACCAGTGCCTCCACAACATGCCCGACGGTCCGGTCATGGCCAAGCTCCCCAGGCTGCTCCGCCCGCGGCCCGGACGGGCCTGGGGCGCGTGCGAGGGACCGCGCGGCATGATGGGCGTGTATGCCGTCAGCGACGGCTCGGACCAGCCGTTCCGTTTCCGGATCCACGACCCGAGCTTCATGCACCTCGAAACGGTGCCCACACTGCTGCCGGGCAACCTGCTGGCCGACACGATGACCATCGTCGCCTCGCTCGACCCGGTCCTCGGCGGAATCGACAAATGAGAGCCATCCCGGCGACCTTCCGCGAGCAGACCCGCGCGGCGCGGGCCTTTGCCGAGCAGGCATGGAGCGGCGCCTCCACGACCGACCGGCTGGCCTTGATCCTGGTGCCCCTGGCTCTGATGGCGTTCGTCGGCTTCGTCGTGAGCGCCGTGGTCATGCTGGGCCCGACGATCGACTTCCTGGGGGCCAACCAGCCGCTGGTGCGGTTCGGCGTGGCGGCGGTCGGGATCCTGCTGCTGACCGTGCCCACGGCATTCGTGCTGATCTACATGGAGCTCAAGGTCATCGCCCGCATGAACCTGCGAGTCGGCCCCAACCGGCTGGGCCCGTGGGGCGCGGCGACGAGCATGATCCACGGCTTCAAGGTCCTCTCCAAGGAGGACTTCGCGCCCACCGGGGCCGACGTCACGGTCTTCACCCTCGCCCCGGCTGTGACCTTCCTGGCGAGTGTCATGACCCTGCTCGTGATCCCGTTCGCGCCCGGCATCTTCGGCCAGGACCTCAACATCGGGCTGCTGTACTTCTTCGCCATGGGCGGCCTGTCCGTCCTGGGTCTGCTCATGGCCGGCTGGTCGAGCTTCAACAAGTACTCGCTCCTGGGCGGGCTCCGCTCCGCGGCCCAGATCGTCAGCTACGAGATCCCGCTGACCCTCTCCGCCGTGGGCGTCGTCCTGATCGCGGGCTCGATGAGCATGACCCACATCGTCATGTCGCAGTCCGGCTCGGCGCTCGACTGGTTCGTCTTCAAGCAGCCCCTGGCGGTGCTCATCTTCTTCATCGCGGCCACGGCCGAGGCCAACCGGACCCCGTTCGACCTGACCGAGGCCGACTCGGAGATCGTGGCCGGCTTCGCGACCGAGTATTCGGGCATGCGCTTCGGCTTCTTCTTCTTCGCGGAGTACGTGAACGTCTTCATCATGTCGGCGCTCCTGGTCACGATCTTCTTCGGCGGGTGGACGGCGCCGTTCAACTGGCCCTGGGCGTACAACCTGAACTGGCTCGACGCCTCCGGCATCGGCCTGCTGTGGATCGGGATCGTGGCAGTCGTCCTGTTCGTCGCCACGGACATTCTCGGCGCCGCGATCTGGCTGTTCGGCGGTCGCGATTGGAGCGCCCCGGCCGCCTTCGGCCTGGGCTTCCTGGTCGCGGGCGCCGGGGTGACGGCCGCGGTCGGGCTGGCCTGCTTCATCGCCTTCGACTGGGTCCAGGGCATCTTCTGGTTCATGGCCAAGACATACGTCTTCGTCTTCGTCTTCGTCTGGATGCGCGCGACCCTGCCGCGCGTCCGGGTTGATCAGCTGATGGGCTTCGCCTGGAAATGGCTCCTGCCCGCCGCGCTCCTAAACCTCTTCGTGACGGCCGCGGCCATCCTCATCCTCAACCAACCGGTGACACCGCGATGAGCTTCATCCCCGGCCTCGGCATCGCCAGGGGCATGGCCCTGACGCTGCGCCGCTTCTTCGAGCCCAAGGCCACGATCCAGTACCCCGAAACGAAGCCGGACGTCGCCGTCCGCTTCCGCGGCCGGCTGCAGCTGCTGTACGACGAGTTCGGCAACCTCAAGTGCGAGACGTGCTTCCAGTGCGCCCAGGCCTGCCCGGTCGAATGCATCGACATGGGCGGCCACGACACCAAGAGCCGCTTCTACACCCACTGGGGTCCGGCCGAGACTTTCGGCGAGCGCCGCGAGGAGTCCGCCGTGCGACGCTCAGGCCGCCCGGTGCCGGACAACGCCTTCACCCACTTCGAGCCGATCGACCTGGTCGCGGTCGAGGAGATCCTGGAGGCCCGCGACTACGATCCGCGCGAGATGCTGCCGATCCTCGAGGAGGTCCAGGCGGCCTACGGCTACCTGCCGATCGCGGCCATCAAGCATATCGGCCACGTAACCGGCGCCCCGTACGCCCTGGTCTACGGGACGGCGACGTACTACAGCCATCTGAGCTTCGAGCGACGCATCCGAACCATCGGCGTCTGCCGCTGCACCAGCTGCCTGCTCGCCGGGTCCGGCCGGATCGCGAACGCCATCGGCGAGGCGCTGGGCACCAGACTCGGCGGCAGGCCGGCCGGCGGGATCGCCCTGGAGCAGGTACCGGTCCACTCCCCCGGCGCGGCTTCGCCGCTGGTCACGCTCGATGGCAAGCCGCAGCCTGACGTCACCGAAACCAGCGCCGCCGCCTGGAGCCGCTCGCTCGCGAAGAAGAGCGTGGCATGACGAGCGCGAACGTCCTGCCCACTCCTGCCGAGTGGCCGCACCTGCTATTGCCGCCGATCGGCGAAGCGCGCGACGGCGGCGCGCCCGGCGAAGGCGGCGCCGCGGGAGCGGCCGTCACCGACATCGAGGCCGCAGTTGCGGCCGGCGCTTTCAAGGGCCTGATCGAGGCCGTCAAGGCCATGACGGCCGGCGAGATCGTGGCCGCCCTGGCCGCCTCCGGCCTGAGAGGCCGCGGCGGAACGGGCTTCCCAACCAGCGAGAAGTGGCGCGTCTGCGCCCTCACCGCGGCCGACCGCCGCTACGTCGTCGTCCACGCCTACCAGGCCGACCCCGCCGTCTTCACCGATCGCGTCCTGCTCGAGCGCAACCCCTACGCCGTTCTCGAAGGAGCGGCCATCGCCGCCGTCGCGGTTGGCGCTTCCGAGATCGTCGTCGCCCTGCACGCCGACGCGACCGAGGCCATCGCCACGCTCGAGGCCGCGGTCGCCGAAGCGTCCGACGCCGGCTATCTCGGCGAGGACGTCCTGGGCAGCGGGCGCGACATCCACGTCGAGGTGAAGCCGCTCCGAGGCGCGTACATGCTGGGCGAGGAGACGGTGCTCATGAAGGGCATCGAGGGCCGGCGCGGCCAGCCGGAGCAGCAGCCCCCGTATCCGACGGCCAGGGGCCTCTACGGCAAGCCGACCATCGTCCACAACGCCCAGACCTTCGCCGTGATCCCGGGCATCATCACCGGCGGCCCCGGCACCTACCCCGACACGGTTGCCAGGGGCGGAGCCGGCAGCGTGCTGGTCCAGGTCTCCGGCGCCGTCGCGAATCCCGGCATGGCGGAGGTGCCTCTCGGCACGACGATCGGCCAGATCGTGGCCCTCGCAGGGGGTGTTCCGGCGCCGCACACCGCCAAGGCCTTCCTGGTCGGCGGCCCGTCCGGCGGCATCCTACCGGCGGCCGCGAAGGACACTCCCTACCAGTTCGAAGCCCTCGAGGCGGCCGGGGCGCACATGGGCTCCGGGTCGATCGTGGTGATCGACGAGCGCAGCTGCCTGGTCGACCTCGCCTCCGTGCTGACCCGCTTCTGCGCCGACGAAGCCTGTGGCAAGACGATCCCGTGTCGGATCGGGCTGCGCCGCGTGGCCGAGATCGGGGCTCGCTTCTGCGAAGGTCAGCCGCGCGGCGACGACGTCGGGCGCCTGACCGACCTCTGCGCAGACATCGTGGCCAGCCGACTGTGCGACCACGAACGCCGCTCCACGCTGCCCCTGCTGAGCCTCGTGCGGTACTTCCGCGACGAGCTCGACGCTCACATCGTCGATAGCACGTGCCCCGCCGGGATCTGCCAGCCGATGGCAGCGTCTCGTGCGGGCGCCGTTTCCTGAGGCGTCCCATGCGAGAACCGAACCTCCGCCCCAGCCCGAGCGCTCCGCCCGCGACTCCGCCGGCCGCCAAACCCGGCAAGCCGGGCGTGCCTGCCACTCCTCCGATCGTCGGCCCTGGTCCGCTGCCCGTCCTGCCCGACGCGCCGTCCGTCAAGGGCCTGCGCCCTGCCGCCGATCAGATAGCCGTCTGGAACCGCAAGGCCGGCCGAGTGGACAGCCGCCCCGACGCGAAGGCGCCGCGCGACACCGTCACGCCCATGGACGACTCGCCCGCCGAGCGCCTGATCACCGCGCAGGCGCCCCAGCGCCCGCTTTCGACGCCCATCGTCAGGCTCGAGATCGACGGCCGCGAAGTCACGGGGACCGAGGGCCAGACGATCCTCGAGGTCTGCCGGGCCAACGGCATCGAGGTCCCGACGCTCTGCTACGAGCCCAAGCTGCCCGGCTTCGGGGCGTGCCGGATGTGCGTCGTGGAGCTCGAGGGCGAAGATCACCCGGCCATCTCCTGCGGCCGCGAGGCGGTCTCCGGCATGGTCGTGCGGACCCAGACCGAAGAGGTTCGCCGGCTGCGCCGGACCAACCTCGAGCTGATCTTCAGCGACCACAACGCCTATTGCCTGCCGCCCTGCCAGAACAAGTGCCCGAGCCACATCGACATTCCGGGCTTCCTCAAGGCCAACGCCGAGGGCAAGTTCCGCGAGTCGGCGCGCATCTTCAAGCGCACCATCCCGTTCCCCTCGATCCTGGGCCGCGTGTGCCCGGCGCCGTGCGAGGAGCACTGCCGGCGCGACGAGGTGGACGAGGCGATCGCCATCCGCGACAGCCACCGCTA
>CAZGUS010000027.1:0-23272 GCA_964529245.1 uncultured Anaerolineaceae bacterium | reverse complement strand
GAGCGCGCCCGAAGCCTCGCCCTCACCGCGGCCGACCCCGAGCAGAGGCGCCGCTACGAGGAAGTCGCCGCGAATTGCGCCCACATCGCGCTGGCGTCGCCGGCCACCTTCGAGCAGGCGGTCCAGTGGATCCAGTTCTTCCAGGTCGTGGAGCGGATCAACGGCCACGGCAACGGCTACGGCCGCCTCGACCAGCTTCTGATCGACTTCTTCAGGCGCGACACGGCGGCCGGCGTCCTGACCCGCGACCGGGCCCGCGACCTCGTCGCCGAACTGTTCCTCAAGTACGGCGGCAACTACTTCTCCTTCGCCGGCCGTAACCGGGAGTTGCGCGACGCCACGAATGAGGTCAGCTGGGTGGGCCTGGAAGCCTACGACATGATCGGCGGCTACAACCACATCGGCGTCATGTGGCACCCCGACATCGATCCCGCCTACTACGCCTACGCCTGCGACGTCGTGTCGCGACACGGCTGCGGCGTTCCCACGCTGATCAACTACGACGTGCTGCGCGCCAGCGAGCTGTACTCCGGGTATTCGGAGGAGGACGCGTGGAACGTGTCCTACAGCGGCTGCCAGTGGTATTGCGCGGTCGGCAACGAGTACAGCGACCACGACCTGAACTGCCTGGTCCTGGTCAAGCCCATGCAGCGGGCCATCGACGTCGCCATCCGGGACGGCATCGCCGACTTCGAATCGTTCTGGAACATCTACACCGACGAAGTCGAGAGGACCGCCGTCGCTCTGGTCGCCTTCAAGAACAAGGTCTACGAGTGGCATCCCAGGGTCTGGCCCGAGATGGTCACCTCGCTGTGCATGCACGGTCCGATCGAACATGGGCGGGACGTGACCGACTCTCCATCGGTGAACAATGCCTTCACGTCGGTGAACGTCCTGGGCGTCCCAAACGTCGTCGACTCGATGTTCGCCATGAAGAAGGTCGTGTTCGAAGACCGCAGGTACACGCTGGCCGAGCTCAAGGAGGCGATGGAAGTCAACTGGCAGGGCCATGAGATCGTCCGCCAGGTGATGCTAAATCAGGAGAAGTTCGGCAACGACCTCGACGGCGTCGACGAGATGTATGTACGGGTCGCGAACCAGGTGCTGGACACGCTCGAGCACAAGCGCAACATCAAGGGCTTCACCTTCCGGCCCTCGCTATTCCAGTACATGGGCCACACCTACGCCGGCCCGATGATGGGCGCCACGCCGGACGGGCGACGAGCCGAGGAGCCGCTGGCGCACGGTTGCAACCCCATGCACGGCCGAAATGTCGCCGGCATCACGGCCACCGCGAACTCCCTGATGAAGGTCGACTTCGCGCGGTTCCAGGGCGGCTCCCTCCAGATCGAGCTCCAGCCCAAGTTCTTCGACGGCAAGGACAACATCGGAGCCTTCATCGAGAAGTTCTCCCGGACGTACATGGCGCACGGCGGGGTGCAGATCAACCTGAACGTCATCGATCTGGCGCAGCTCGAGGACGCGATCGTTCATCCGGAGAAGGCGGAATACCAGGACATCGTCGTCAAGGTCACCGGGTATTCGGCCCATTTCGTGCTGCTCGATCGAGAGTTCCAGAAGGAGTTCGTCGCCCGCGTGAACTACGCGGAAGTCTAGGACGCGGAGCCGCGATCCCATGCCAGGTCTCGATCCACTCATGCTGACCGCCCGCGTCTTCGACATCCATCGAGGCACGACGCACGACGGCCCCGGCATGCGGACCACGGTCTTCTTCAAGGGCTGCCCGCTGGCCTGCCGCTGGTGCCAGAACCCCGAAGGGATCGGCTTCGGGCCGCAGCTGCAGTGGCACGCTCGCAAGTGCATCGGCTGCTACTCGTGTGAGGCGGCGTGCGAAGAGGACGCCATCACCCACCAGGCCGATGGCAGGATCGTCGTCGACTCGGCGAAATGCACCATGTGCGGCGCGTGCGTGGAGGCATGTCCCGCAAGGGCCACGACGATGGCCGGCAAGGAGTACACCGTCGACGAACTCGTCCACGAGGCGATGAAGGACGCGAAGTTCTTCGATAGCTTCGAGGGCGGCGTCACTGCCTCCGGTGGCGAACCGACCTCGCAGGCGGCATTCGTTCTCGAGTTCTTCAAGAGGCTCAAGGCGGCGGGCATCGGCACCGCCCTGGACACGTGCGGCGTGACGTCGCCCGCGACGCTGGAGAGGCTTCTGCCGTACACCGATTGCGTCCTGTATGACCTGAAGATATTCGACGGCCGCCTGCACGAAGAGTTCACCGGTCGGCCGAACGAAGGGATCCTGCAGAACCTCGCCGTGATCGCGGGTTATGTTCGACAACACCCCAACGTGCGGCTCTGGATTCGCACGCCGCTGATTCCGGGCGCGACGGCAAGTGCGGCAAATATCTCCCGGATCGCCCAGTTCATACAGTCGGAAGTGTTGGACGTGATGGAGCGGTGGGAGCTGTGCGCGTTCAACTCCCTGTCGCGCGAGAAATACCAGAAGCTGAGTGCCGTCTGGGAGTACGAGAAGACGCCGCTGATCAGCCGTTCCGCGGCCGACTCGCTGCTCTCCGCGGCGACGGAGCACGTGCCGGCGGACAAGGTGTCGGTCACCGGGATAGTGGCCGAGCAATCGGCCGAATCTGCTTCACCGCCTGCCTCGACGTCCACCGCGGCGAACTAGGGAGCGGCGCCGGGTTGCGCAGCGGCGCCTGACTCCGTGGCATCACCGGGTTCCGTGGCGGCACCGGGTTCCGTGGCGGCGAGGGAGTGGCGGCGCCTGACCCCGTGGCGGCTGTCGGCTAGGCGCGGGCCAGGCGATCGAGCGCGGCCGCCAGTTCGGCGGCGTCGGCGGCGACTTCGGTCGGTCGGGCGGCGGCGGGCAAGGCCGCGAGTTGCGCCGCGGTGCTGATGCCGGTCAGCATCAGGATGGATCGTGCGCCGACGGCGATGGCGGCCGGGATGTCGGTGATTAGGCTGTCGCCGATCATCACGGCATCGGTCACGGGGCGGCCGGCGGCGTGGGCGGCCACCTCCAGGAGCAGCGGTCCGGGTTTGCCGAGCGAAACTGGCTCCACGCCGCTGGCGGTCGCGACGGCCGCGACCACGGCCCCGGCGCCGGGCATGAAGCCGCGCTCCATCGGGTAGATCGGGTCGCGGTTGCTGGCCACGAAGCGGGCGCCGGCCCGAACGGCTTCAGCGGCGACGGCGAGTCGGGCGTAGGTGAACTCCAGGTCCAGCCCGACGACGACCGTGTCGACGCCCTGAGTCGCCGCGGCGGCGTCTCGGCCGTTGGCGGTCCACCGTTCGGCCGCCTCGGCCGAGGGCATGACTTCGATGCCGACGTCTCGCAGCTCGTGCATGAGCCCCTCCCCTCCGACAACCAGCACGCAGCGCGGCAGCGGCGATTGCTCGGCCAGATAGAGGGCCGTGGCGCGGGCGGAGGAAACGATTCGGTCGGGGGAGACCGGAGCCCCCATACTCGACAGGCGAGTGACGTAGTCGGCGCGGTACCACATCGAGTTGTTGGTCACGTAGACGACCTCGTCGCCGCGGGCGGCGCGAGCGGCCAGCACCGCCGCGACACCGGGCACTGGCGACGCGCCGCGATAGACGACACCATCGAGATCGACGAGCAGGAGCATGAACGGGATGCTACCGGACAAGCGGCCAGAGCGCGGGATCGGCCGAGCATCGGCGTGCCCGGCGCGGGCCGCCGGCCACTCGGCGCCGGCCGCGGGCCTCGTGGCGCGGGCCGCCGGCAACTCGGCGCCGGCCGCCGATCACTCCGCCCTGCCCTTCCGCCGCTCCGCCCTGCCCGCCGGCCACTCGGCCGCCGCCCGAGAGGGCATCCATGCCTGACGATCGCCGCGTTCTCGACGGTGTCACGCGCCTGATCGTCGACGGCACCAACGTGCTGTACGCGATCCGGCGGTCGGCCGCGCCGCTCCCGGCCGCGGCATTGATCGGACGGCTTCGCGCGATCGTGCCGCCCGGCGTCGTGATCACGGTCGTCCTCGACGGCTCGCCGGAGCACGGCCTGGTCGCGCGCCACGTGGCGTCGGGCGTGGAGATTCGCTACGCCGGGAGGTTCACGGCGGACGAGGCCATCGTCCACCTGCTGGAGAACACGCGGGCCGACAACTCCGGTGCGCTGATCGTCACCGACGACATCGAACTCACGAATTTCGTCAGGCGGTTGGGCGGCCGAACGGCGCGCACCGGCTGGCTGGTGGGCCGGCTCGAACGCCAGCGTCTCGTCGCTCCCGCCCCGGGGCGGCCGGGCCTCGCGGTTCAGTCGGCGCAGTCGATAGGGCAGGGGACCGGGCCGGCCGCGTCCAACTCCGGTCCCAACGGCGGCGACGCCGATGGAGCCGAGACGGCCCGCTGGTCTCCCGGCCGCGGCGCGACGCGCAAGCGCGGGCCTTCGCACCGCCGCCGGGCGGGGGAGCGCTGACGCCGCGGCAAGCCGGCAACTCTCACCCGCGCCCCTTCGATGACGTTTGCGGACGCTTTCCTCCCGCAAGGTGAATGGAATTGATGCGGCATGGATGCACCACATTCGCTCGGATACACTTCGGCGAACCGTCGGCGGCGGATTTCTCAGTCAATCGAGTGATGCCAGAACCTGAGCGCCGGCATCAGCATTAGCAATTGCCGGGTCGTCTCCCGAAGGCGGCCGCCTGCCATATCTGAATTGGGGCAATGAATTGGACGCTCGGGTTCCACCCGGGGAGCGTCAACCGGTTACCGCCACATCCCTGCGGATGCCGGAGGACTTGCACGACCGGATCGGCCAGATGGTGCTGGTGGGTTTCCGCGGCCGGACGCCTGCCGAGGCCGAGACCACGCTGAATCAGATACGCGAGGGTTCGATCGGCGGAGTAGTGATCTACGACGTCGATGCTCAGACCGGAGGCCCGCGGAACGTCGCCTCGCCGCGCCAGCTGAGCGAGCTCGTGGCTGCGGTGAAGGAAGCGGGGTCGATTCCGCCGTTGGTGACGATCGATGCCGAGGGCGGCCCGTTCCACAAGCTCAAGACGCAATATGGCTTCCCGCCCACCGCCGCGCCGATCGACGTGGGCGAGCGCGACGACACGGCGTTTACGCGGTTCAACGCGGGCGTCATCGCCGACGAGCTGGCCGACGCCGGCATCGACATGAACCTTGCGCCGGTGGTCGACCTCCTGAACCCGGCTCACCTCATGGCGAGCCGCAGCCGGCGCAGCATCGCCCCGGATCCCGCGGCCGTCCTGGTTCACGCCCGCGAATTCATCCTGGCCCATCGGGAGCGCGGCATCCTGACGGCACTCAAACACTTCCCGGGCTTGAGGGGGAACCTGAAGCCCTATTCGCCTGGCCTCAACGAGGTCATCGAGAACTGGTCCGAGATCGAGCTCGAGCCGTTCCGCGCGCTCATCGCCGAGGGGCTCGCCGATGCCGTCCTGACGACGCGGGTGATGTACCCCCAGCTCGACAGCGAGTATCCGGCCTGCCTCTCGAAGAAGATCGTCGGCGGCCTCCTGCGCTCGCAGCTCGGCTACGACGGACTGGTCATATCGGACCCGATGGAGATGCAGGCGGTCTGGGACGCGTTCGGCTTCGAATCGGGGACGATTCACGCGGTCAACGCCGGGATCGACCTTGTCCTCCTGTGCCAGGTCTCGAGCATCGTGCCCTACTGCGACTCTCGGGTCGATGACATGGTCCGCATCATCACCGAAGCGGTCGCCCGAGGCGAGATTGCCGAGTCGCGCATCAACGAAGCCTGCGGCCGGGTCCTCGCCCTGAAGGCCCGCCGGGCCGACTTCATCGCTCGGAACGAGCCGCGCCGCTCGTAGCGCCCACAACCGGCAGCTTCGCCCTCGGCCTCCGAAATTAGGCCGCGTTGGCGCGAGACGGGTCGCTCGCCAGACGCTCGCGCAGCATGCTCGAGATGGCGTCGGCGGGTTGCGGCCGCGAGAAGAGATAGCCCTGCCCGATGTCGCACTGCAGCGAGCGCAGCCGATCCGCCTGCTCGACGCGCTCCACGCCTTCGGCGACCGTTTCGAGCCGCAGTGTCTTGCCGATGCGGATCATCGCGTCGACGAGCGCGCTGGACGTGGGCTCCGTGGCGACCCCGTCCACGAAAGACTTGTCGATCTTGAGGATGTCGACGGGGAAGCGGCGCAGGTAGGCGAACGACGAGTAGCCGGTGCCGAAGTCGTCGATCGCCAGCCGCACGCCCAGAGACTTGAGCTGAAACAGTCGGGCGAGGGTGGCCGCGCTGTCGACCATGAGCACGCTCTCGGTGATCTCCAGCACCAGGTGGCCCGCCGGCAGGCCGCTGTCTTCGAGCGCGTCGGCGACGTCTCGCACGATGTTGGGGTGGCGCAGCTGCCGGGCCGAGAGGTTCACGTTCAGCGCGATCGGCTCGCCGCCGGGGATCTCCTCCTGCCAGCGGCGAACCTGGCGGCACGATTCCTGGAGCGTCCACTGGCCCAGCGGGACGATCAGGCCGCTCTCCTCGGCCAGCGGGATGAACTCCATGGGCGGGATCAGGCCCCGCCGCGGGTGCCTCCAGCGGACCAGCGCTTCCACGCCCGTCATCCGGCCCGTGAGGAGGTCGATCGTGGGCTGGTAGTGGAGTGTGAATTGAGACTCGTCGATGGCCGTCCGCAGCTCCGATTCGACCTCGATGCGGCGGATCGCGTCGGCCTGCATCTCCGGATCGAAGAGGGCGTACCCGGTTTCACCGTTGCGGGCCCGATGCATCGCCACGGCGCCGTTCCGGAGCAGGTCCTCGGCGCTTTCGTCTCCGCCGACGGAGACCACGATGCCGATGTGCGGGCGAAGCTCGACGTGCGCCCCCGGCAGCGGGATCGGCTCGCGCAGCGTGGTCATGATCCGCTCCATTGCCTGGGTGACGTCGACGGCCGACGTCAGCCGGTCGAGGAGCAGGCCGAACTCGTCGTTGCTCAGGCGCGCGACCGTGTCCTCGCCGCGGACGCAGGTCCGCAGCCGGTCGGCCACGATCGTTAGCGCCGTTTCACCGGCCTGGTAGCCGAGGCTGTCGTTGAGGCGGTTGAAGCCCTCCATGTCGCAGTACACGACGGCCATCGTGGTGTTGTGGCGTTTGGCCTGCAGCAGCGCGTGCTCCACACGGTTGATGAACAGCGCCCGGTTCGCCAGGCCCGTGAGAGAGTCGTGAAAGGCCTGGTGGCGCAGCTCGGCTTCCAGGGCGTGGCGCTCGGTGATGTCGCGCGTGTTTAGGACGATCCCCGCGATCGCCGCCACGTGCATGAAGTTAGAGATCCTGGTCTCGGTGTGGCGCCACGACCCGTCGGCGTGGCGGATGCGGCATTCGCAGACCAGCGTGTTCGCGGCGTCGTGGACAACGCGCCGGAACTGCATCTGAACCTGTTCGACGTCGTCGGGGTGGACCAATTCCTTGAGGTCGCGGCCGACCACGGCGCCGGCTTCGTAGCCGAACACCTGCCGTACGGACGGCGACTGGAAGCGGACGTGGCCGTCGGCGGAGGCGATGCTGATGACGTCGCTGGAGGCGTGGACCAGCGCCTCGAAGCGTTCGGAGCTCTGGGTCTCGATGGCCCGTGAGAGGAGCCGCACCTGGGCCCGACCGAGGAGGTTTCGCGGACGGACTCCGGCGCGGAGGCATGCAAGGATTCCTGCCGTCTTGCGTGGCACCGAGTCTTCCCTGTGCCTCCATCCGTGATAGCGGTGGTCGATTGCCGGAACCGGGCCCATGCGAGGGCCTACATTCGGCTTCGGCCGTGAGCGCACTCGACTGAGGGGATACCCGTACGTCGAACGGACTATCTTGGGGTGGGGTCATCGTTCCCGGGTCGGCTCGCGCGGCGCGGTGTAGCATCGCGGCCATCATGTCGCCCTCAGACCGCGTCGGTTCGGATGTCTTCGGGCCCGAAGAGTACGAGTTGGCACCCGAGGAATCCGCCTTCGACGACGAGGACTACTACGACGACGGGTGGCGGGCCCGTCTCAGGTCCGGCGGCGGGTGGATCCTGGGACGACTCGCCTGGGTCGGGCTGGCGGTCGTGCTGTCACTTGGCTCGGCGGGGATAGTCGCCGCGACCGGACAACCGCCGGCCGGCGACAACCGGCCCGAGCTTACGTACGGCGCCGACCAGGAGCTCTCGGCCCGCCTGGACTCCGGCGTCCAGAGCCTCGCCAGGCTCAACGACGACGTCATCGTCCTGGGCGACATGGCCCGCAACGTTTTGGCCGACCTTTCGCAGGTCAACCAGAACGCGCTCAGCGCGGACTACCAGGACGGCGACACGGCAGTGCGCGAGATCGGGGCCGGCGCCGCCGAGCTCAGCTCCCGCCTCCAATGCAGCCCGTGGCCGAGCACGCGTGACGCGCAGCTGACCCAAACCTACAGCCAGGCCATGATCGACCGCTGGCACGCCGTTTGCGCCGCCCTCAGCTCTGTCAATCCGCTGGCCGACAACTGGGCCGCGATGGAGAACGGCGCGGCCGTGGCCATGGAAGTCGCCAACGACATCAACGCCCACGACCAGGCCGTCAAGGGCGCTCTGCAATCCGCCACGGGCGTCGGGTCGAGCACCGGCGGCCGGTACCCCGACGCGCTCCGGCAGCTGGCGACGGCGGAGGATTCGGTCGCCGACGCCCAGCGCATCGCCGGCGAGCTCTCGGCCTTCGGCGACGTTTCGACTCTGACCGAATGGCTGAGCCGCACAAAGACGTTCGACGATGCGCTGGGGCTGCTATGGCAGGCCATGATCAACTCGAATGGCAAGGTGACGGCCCAGGTGACGGCGGCCCTCCAGGCGGTCACGAACGCGCAGGCCCTCCTGCCGGACAACAACTCGATCCTCCAGGTCGTGCTCTACGAGCTGGCAGGGGACCTCACCTCGGACGGCCTCGCCATCGAGACGGCCAAGGGGCAGCTGGCGACGGCCCTGGCCGATCTGACCGGCGGCATGGTCGTAGGTCCGTAGCATCTCCGTCTTCCGGGCCTGGGCGCTTCCGCGCCGCTGGCACCGGCGGCGCGCCGGCGGTGCTGGCAGGGGCCCGTCGACTGGCTAGACTTGAGCCCAACGAATCCGCCGGCCAGCGTCGACCGGCGCCAAGCCATGCGGCCGCCGCGGCCGCTCGCAGCCCGGAGGGCCACGTCATGCAGTTGCGCGTTGTGTCCGATCAGCCATGGGACGTGGCTGCGGACGTGCTGGCCGTACCGTTCACCGGCGAGCCCCGGTTCGAGGAGAGCCTGGGCGAGATAGACCGCCGATCGGGTGGCGAGCTGCGCGCCCTGGCCGACTTCGGTGAGCTGAACGCGGACCGCTACGGTGCCGTCATCGTCGCCGCGGGCCAGCTTCGAGCCGGCCGGTTGCTGGCGATCGGCGCAGGTCCGGCCGATGAGCTGACGCGCCAGATCGTCGTCCGCCTGGCCTCTTCCATCGAGCGGCGTCTCGGCGGCCGGCGCGTGCGAAGCCTGGCGATCTGGCTGGGCGACCTGGCGAATCACATCGATGGCGGGGCCGAGGCCGTCGCCGAGATGCTCGCCCGAGGCGTCCTTGAGGGCAGCTTCGAGCCGGCCGGCATATACCGCGGCGACGTGAAGTCCGCGCCGCCGGCGCTCGACGAGTTGATCCTCGTGGCGCCGGGCGCGAGCCCTGCGATCCTGGCCCGCGCGGCGGAGCGCGGCATCATCATGGGCGAGGGCGCCAACCTGGCCCGCGGCCTGGCCAATCGCTCCGCCAACGACGTTTCGCCGGAGGTGCTCGCCGGAGAGGCCCGCGCCATCGCAGAGCGCCACGGGCTGTCCATCGACGTCGTCGGGCCGGAGAAGGCGGCCGAGCTCGGGATGGGCATGTTCCTGGCAGTCGGACGAGGCAGCGACAACCCGCCGCAGATGATCGTCATGCGATCGGGCGGCGCCGGCGCGAAGGATGCGGCAGGCCGGCACCTGGCTCTCATCGGCAAGGGAGTCTGCTTCGACTCGGGCGGCATCAGCATCAAGCCGGCCGACCGGATGGAAGAAATGAAGATGGACAAGACCGGCGCGTGCACGGTCATCGCCGCGATCGCGACGGTGGCGCGCCTGGCGCCGGGTACTCCGCTTCTGGCGGTCGCTCCGGCCGTCGAGAACATGCCCGGTCCGCACTCGGCCAGGCCGGGCGACGTGGTCATCGCGATGAACGGCAAGAGCGTCGACATCATCAACACCGACGCCGAGGGCCGCCTGATCCTGGGCGACGCGCTGTGCTACGCCGAGAAGCTTGGCGCGACGCACCTCGTCGACATTGCAACCTTGACCGGAGCCGTGGGCCGGGCCCTGGGCGACCAGATGACGGGCGCCTTCGGCAGTCCGCAGGCGTGGTACGACGAAGTGGCCGCCGCCGGCAAGCGCGCCGGGGAGCGCTACTGGCAGATGCCGTTCATCGACGAATACCGCGTCGACCTGGACAGCTGGTACGCCGACATGGTCAACAGCGGCTCGGCAGAGGGAGGCTTGATCAAGAGCGCCCTGTTCCTGCGCGAATTCGTGACTGTGCCGTGGGCCCACCTGGACATCGCCGGCACGGCTTACTTCCGCAAGAAGGCGCCCTATGC
Source organism: uncultured Anaerolineaceae bacterium (assembly GCA_964529245.1). Lineage (GTDB taxonomy): Bacteria > Chloroflexota > Limnocylindria > Limnocylindrales > CSP1-4 > Fen-1039. The sequence goes on along the minus strand of CAZGUS010000027.1, from coordinate 12,703 downwards.
CCCGGCCGGGGCCACCGGCGTCGCCCACGCCACTCTCGTCGAGCTGGCCCTGGCCGGCGCAAAGAAGGCGTAGGCGCGGAGTGAACTTGCTCGCCTTCGCCTTCGGCCTGGCGGGTGTCGTTTGGGGTGTAGCCGCCGACCGTATCTCGGCGCGCTGGCCCGCCCACGAGGACGGTTCGGTCCGTCGTGTGGACTGGCGCACTCCGGTCGTTGCCATCTTCGGGGCCGTGGCGCTGGCCGCGGTCCCGATCCGGTTCGGCGACGCCGCCGAAAGGGCGCTGTTCGGCGCGGTATTCGCGGCGCTGGTCCTGCTCATGGCCACGGACCTCGATCAGCGGCTCCTGCCCGACATCGTGACGCTGCCGCTCTTCGCCGTCGGGGCGGCCGTCCTCGTCTGGGGCGGGAACTCGCTGGTCAACCGGGGTCCGGCGTGGCCGGCGGTGGCGGTCGCCATCGGACTGCCACTCATCCTCTACGTCGCCTCCCTCCCGTTCGGAGAGGGAGCCTTCGGCGGCGGCGACGTCAAGTTCCTGGCCGGCATGGGCCTCCTGACCGGTGCGCTGCGCCTGGTCCTGGCCGTCTTCTCGGGAGTGATGCTGAGCGGCGTCGTCATCGTGGCGTTGCTGATCACGAAGCGGATCACGCTAAAGAGCTACATCCCGTTTGGGCCGTTCCTGATCATCGGCGCGGTCTGGGCCGCTCTGCTGCCGGCCGCTTCCTGACGGCCCGGCCGCCCGCTAGATGGCGTCAGCCGTCCGGCGCGCGTCGCAGCTTGGGCAGAAGTAGGCGGGCTCGCCCGACGCGTCCTGCTCGACGCCGAGGAGGTCGGTGATCAACTCCGGCGTTCCGTCCTTGAGGATCCGCACCGACGGGTAGCCGCACTGACACCAGCCCAGCTTCTGATCTCCCGCGGGCTCGAACTCGTGCTCTTCGGCAAGCCACGACGACAGGGCCCCGTGCTTCTCGTCCTCGGTTCCCTCGCCGTCGATGACTCCCAGGGCGTGCTCCACCAGATCGATGCGGGCGAAGGGAGCGGGCCGGTCTTCGCCCAGGGACTTGAGCGCGGCCGCGGCGGCGACCCTTTCGCGCCACGTCGCGGCGCCGACGACCACGCCGTCCAGGACCTCGATCGCGGGCGCACCGACCTCGACGCACCTGGCCCAGTTGCCCTGGGCGGCCCAGTAGGCCGCGGCAGTCGCGTCGGGTTCACTCGGCTCCCAGTTCAGCGAAACCAGGGCGGCCTGGATGTCGGCCCGCTCGAGGGCCTGCGCCCGAGGGAAGGCGGCGACCAGGAGCGGAATCGCCGCCGGGCCGCACTCGGCACAGCGCCGCCATTCGCGCAGTGCTGCCCAATAGTGGGCGCCCTTTTCGTTGGAAGGCGGCCTCCAGCCGACCTCCGCAAGGCCACGCGCGGCGGACCTGCGGATGATCGGGTCCGAATCGTCCAGATGACCCTGCAGCATTTCTGCGACCGCCGGCGAATCGATCCTGGCAAGCCGCTTGATGGCCAGCTCCCGAACGTCCGCATCGTCGTGGCCGAGGGCCGTCTGGAGCGCGTCGACGGAGTTCTCGTCGCACAGGACGTCGAGCGCCTGGCCGGCCGCCCGTTCCACCGCGAGGCTCGACCGCCCTGTCGTCTTGGCCCGGCGCTGCTCGTGGGCGAGCATGACGATGAGCGGCCCCACCGCCGCGACGTCGCCGATAGCAGCCAGGGCCCTGACCGCGGCGACGCGGACGGTCTCGTCCGGATCGGTCATCGCTCTGAGCAGAGAATCGCCTGCGTCGGCGGCCTTGATGCGCCCGAGGGCCGTGGCCGTTTCGCGGCGAGCGTCCTGGTCCGGGTCCGTCATCATGCGGCGGTAGATGGCCTGGGCCGCGACGCCACGGACACCCGGGTCGCGGTCCTGCAGGGCGAGTATCAGCGGCTCCACGACTCGGACGCCGCCGCGAGCCGAGAGGGCCCGGATCGCGGCCCGGCGCACACCGGGGTCTTCGTCGGTGATGAGGACAGCCAGCGGCTCGACCGCCATCGGGTCGCCCAGCGGACCGAGGGCATCGGCGGCGGCGATCTTGACTGCCGGGTCTTTGTAGGCCAGAGCTTTGATCAAACCCTGGATATCTCTCTTGGCCTCCAACTGGGCTATGTTGGGTGGACCAAAGAGCGGCATCGGGACCTCCATCCCACGGGACCGGCACGACCGACGCGGTGGGAGTCGCGTGCGTCCGAACATCTAATGTTACTCAGAGGCTAGCACCGATTGGTGCACCTTTGCGAGGGCCCACGTGGGCCATGACGCGCGTGCGAGGCGGATTAGCGCCAACACTACCGGACCGAACAAGACCGCATGCGAGATCAAGTGGCAACGGACTTGATCTCCGCTCCCGATTGCGTTGTATGATGCCCTGAGCCGGGGTCGTCCCGAGTCTGTGCCCTTGCGAAGGACGGCGTCAAACCGGCGGGCCTACCCGCGATGTGTGCTGGTGCATACCGGAACGGAGTTGCTCGCACGATGACAGCCATGCCAGACCGACACTTGTCCACCCGCCACCGCAGCTGGCGCTGGGTCCAAATACTTCTCGCCGTGACGTTGCTGATGCCCGTCATCAGCGTCAGCGCGCCGCCCGCGCCTGCCCGCGCCAACGATCTGACCGACGCGGTCCAGCAGCAAATGGCGCTCGACAAGCTCATCGCCGCCCAGAAGAAGCAGCTGGCGGCCATCGCGACTCAGCAAGCGCAGCTGACGACCCAGATGGCCACCGCGCAGTCGAACCTCGATCAGGTCAGCCAGAACGTCGACGTGCTTCAGGGCGAGATCGATGGCCTCCAGGGTTCCGTCGACGCCGTTTCCGTGAGCTACTACGGCCTGGTAACGCAGGAAGGCGCGCTTCAGGCCCAGCTGGACGACCTGCAGGCCCAGGAAGCGGCCAAGCAGATAGAACTGACCCAGCGCCAGAAGATCCTCGCCGCCCGGCTGATCGCGGCCTACAAGACGGACCAGACGCCGCTGATGAGCCAGCTGCTGACGTCGGGCTCACTGACCGAGGCGCTATCGGACGTCTCCTACTACATGGATCTCGGCGCCCAGGACGTGGCCCTGGCCCAGCAGATCCAGCAGGAGGCGGCCAGCCTGGACCAGATGAAGCAGAACGTGGCGGCCTCCCGCCTCTCGGTCGCCGAGCTGGCCAGCCAGGTCGGTCTCCAGAAGCAGGACCTCGACGGTCAGATGGCGCAGCTGAACACCGCCAAGGCGAAGCTCGCATCCCTCGAGAACAAGATCGCCCAGCAGATGGCGCAGCAGGCGGCGGCCAATGCCAAGCTCGCAAAGAACAAGGTGGCGCTGGCCGCGGCCATCAAGTCGAATGGTCAGGCTTCTTCGGACCTGGCAAAGAAGATAAACAAGCTGGCGGCGGAACTCGGCGGCAAGGGACGCATCCCGTCCAAGTACAGCGGCACGCTGCAGTGGCCGATGGGCGGCAAGATCAGCCAGGAGTTCGGCTGCACCGGCTGGCCCTCCGAGCCGCGGGTCGGCAACTGCGCTCACTTCCACCAGGGCATCGACATCGTCGCGCCGTGCCTGACGCCGGTCCACGCCGCGGGCTCCGGGGTCATCGTCTTCGTCGGCTACAACCCGTACGACTCGCCGCCGAAGGCGTGGCTGGTCATCATCGCCCACTCGACCAGCCTGGTCACGTGGTACGCCCACATGACCGGCAAGGCGATGGCCGGCGTATACGTCGGCGCCCAGGTGTCCGCCGGCCAGGAGATCGGCACCGAGAACACCACCGGCCACTCGACGGGCTGCCACCTTCACTGGGCCGTTCTCGTGAACGGCGCGTTCATGAACCCGCGCCTGTTCCTCTAGCCGCGCAGTCCATCGATCCGTGCCGCCCGCGGCACTCGGCCGCCTCGGGCGAATCTGCCCCGGCGATCGCTGCGCGGCAACGATAGCCATGCGCGGCAACGACGGTCGCGACGCGGCGTCGGAGGAGCGGCGGTGGTGATAGCATCGAGCTAGCCCGGACGATGTCCGGCCCGGACCATGAGGACGCCCGATGAAGCGCACTCTGGCGGTCATACTCGCCGGCGGCGAAGGCGAACGGCTTTCGATCCTGTCTTCCATGCGGGCCAAGCCGGCCGTGCCGTTCGGTGGCAAGTACCGAATCATCGACTTCTCGCTGTCCAACTGCGTGAACTCGGACATCGACAACGTCGTGGTCCTGACCCAGTACAACCCGCGCTCGCTCAACGACCACATCGGCATGGGCAGGCCGTGGGACCTGGACCGCAACCAGGGCGGGGTGCGGATGCTCCAGCCGTACATCGCGCGCGGGCGGGTCGCCGAGTGGTATCGCGGCACGGCCGACGCCGTTCTGCAGAACCTCAACGTGATCGAACAGGCGCCCGGCGACACCGTTCTGGTCTTGGCCGGCGACCACATCTACAAAATGGACTACCAGCCCTTTGTCGCCGCGCATCGCCGTCATCGAGCGGACGTCACGATCGCGGTTCGGAGAGTGCCCCTGTCCGACGCGACGCGAATGGGGATCCTGGCCCTCGACGACGGCGACCGGATCGTCGAGTGGCACGAGAAGCCGCGCCAGCCCAAGAGCGATCTGGCCAGTATGGGCGTCTACGTCTTCTCGAAGCGGGCGCTCCACCAGTGGCTCTCGGATACCCGCGCGGACTTCGGTCACAACGTCATCCCGGCCATGATCGAGGGCGGAGCGCGCGTCTACGGCTACCGCTTCGACGGCTACTGGCAGGACGTGGGAACGGTCCAGTCCTACTGGGAGGCGAACCTGGCGCTGCTCTCCGACGCCCCCGAGCTGGACCTCTACGACCGCGAATGGGTCATCCACACTCGATCCGAAGAGCGGGCGCCGGCCAAGATCGGGGCCACGGCCCAGGTCCACCGCAGCCTCATCAGCCACGGCTGTGTCATCAACGGCTCGGTGGTCAACTCCGTCCTTTCGCCCGGAGTGGTGGTCGACGTCGGCGCGGTCGTGCGCGACTCGATCGTGCTCTTCGACTCGGTCATCCGGCCGGGAGCGGTCGTCGATCGGGCCATCCTCGACAAGGAAGTTGCCGTCGGCCCGGGCGCCATCGTGGGCGAGGGAACCGACTACGACGAGGTCAACCGGCGTGAACCGGGCCGTCTCAACACCGGCATAACCGTCGTCGGCAAGCGCGCGGTCATACCTCGGGGCGTTCGGATCGGCCGCAACGTGCTGATCGGCGAAGGCGTTCGGGCCACGGACTTCACGTCTCGCGTGGTCCGCAGCGGCTCGACCATAGAGCGGCCGCGGGACAGGCTGCCTCGCCCCGCCGTGCGCCTGACCGCGGGCAAGGTGTCCGACGCGCCCGACGCGGCGCCGGCCGTGGGCTCCGACGGATCGGCCCACGCCGTCGAGGGCGTCGGGGCTGCCCCGGGCGAAGGCCGGCGGACTGCCGAGGCGAAGGACTGAGCGAGACGCAAGCGCGTCGTGCCGGCGTGCAGGCCGGCGCGACGACCGGCGTGCGTACCTGCGTGGCCGCACGGCGCTCGAGGTGATCGGCGATGTCTCCTGATCGAGGCCGCTTTGGAGGGGTCCTCGCGGGTGCGAAGGTGCTCGCCGCGGCGGCCCTGATGGCGGGCGCCGCCACTCTCTTGCGGGCGTCGGCGCCCGCGGCAGCCCAGGCCGATCAATTGGGGCTCTCCTATTACTCGGTCGCGACGTGGACGGTGGAACCGAACGTCGGTGCCGTTCACGTCGACCTCGAGATAACTGCCACCTCGAACACCGTCAACAGCGGCGGCGGCCGGCGCTACTTCTTCGCGGGTCTGCCGCTGACGCTGCCCCTCTCGACGGACAACTACCTCGCCTTCGACAGCAAGGGCCAGTCCCTGGCCCTCTCGACCACGGCCGCCGAACCGTACGGGACCGTTGTCTACGTGCCGTTCAGACAGCGGCTGTACTCGGGCCAGACGACCTCGGTCGACGTTCAATTCGACCTCGTAGACCTCGGCGGATCGACCGATCGCGACCTCCGAATCGGGCAGGACATCATCTCCTTCCCGGTGTCGGCCTTCGGGAGCCAGGGAACGCCGGGCGGCACTGTGACCGTCGTCTTTCCGGCGGGGTACGTCGTCCAGGAGCAATTCGGGGCTCTGACCAGTGCCGTCTCGAGCGGCGGAGGCACGGTCTTTTCGTCCGGTCCCGTGGCCGACGCCACAGCGCTGAACGCCTGGTTCGCCGCCTCGCGGACCACGCCCGCGGCCGACTTCAAGACCGAGGAGCTGACCGTCGGTCAGCTCGCGGTGACGCTCCGCTACTGGGCGGACGATCCCGGCTGGGCGACGCAGGTCGCTCACGTGCTGCAAGTCGGGTACCCGGTATTGAGTTCCATGATCGGCCTGGGCGATCCGGCGTCCAGGACCCTTACGGTCGAAGAGGCCACGACTCAGGGAATCGACGGCTTCAGCGGCGACTACGACGCCGCAGATTCGCTGGCAAGGGTGTCGTACTTCGCCGACCCGCTCGTCATCCTCCACGAGACGGCCCACATGTGGTTCAACGGTGCTCTGGCGTCGGATCGCTGGATAGACGAGGGCTTCGCCTCCTACTACGCCGAGCAGGCCGTGCTCCAGGCCGGGTTGCCCGATCATCCTCCGGGATTGAGTCCCGCACTCATGCAGGCCGCGATTCCGCTCAACGACTGGACCTCGGCGGGGACGCCCGGCACGGCGACGGAAGCGTACCTGTACGGCGCCAGCCTCGAGGTGGCGCGGAGGATCGTGGCGATCGCCGGTATGGCCGGGATGAGCGAGGTGTGGCTGGCGGCCCGGTCCGGGAGCGCGGCATACGCTCGCTCTTCGGATATCCCGTCGGGCGGCGCCGCCGACTGGCGCAGCCTGCTGGACTACCTGGAGCGGACGACCGGCAAGTCGTACACGTCCATCTGGCAGCAGTGGGTCGTGACGTCATCTCAAGCCTCGCTTCTCGGCGAGCGCGACTCCGCCCGGGCCGCCTACTCGGCTGCCGAGACGGCGGCCGGCGGATGGCTCCTTGGGCCCGATATCCGAGGCGCCTTGAGCAGGTGGCAGTTCGGCACCGCGACGACGCTGCTGAACGACGTCCCGAGCGTGATGGCACTGCGCCGCCAGATCGAGGATGAGTCTGCGACCGATGGCACGACGCCGCCGGCCTCACTGCAGCGGATCTTCGAGACCGTCGGCGTGAGCGCAGCCCTGGCCGAGGCGCAGCAGGAGATCGCCGCCCTGTCCGACATATCGGCGGCGGGTCAGGCGAAAGTCGACAGCGAGAGTGCGGCTCGGGCCGTTGGGCTGCTTGGCACGGACCCGGACGCCGACCTCGCGGCGGCCCGCAAGGCCTTTGCCGCCGGCGACATCGGCAAGGCCGCTTCCCTGGCTGAGGCCGCGCGCTCCGCCTGGACCGGCGCCCGGACGGTGGGCAAAATTCGGATCCTCGGTGCAGCGGCAGGGTTGGCCGGCGTCCTCCTGTTACTGGCCCTGTACATCTGGACGCGATCCTCGCGGCCCAGGAGGAATGTCCCCGCAGGCGCGGACGGACCGGCGGACGTGGACGCCGCGGAGGCCGCGGAGGCCGCGGAGGCCGCGCAGGCCGCGGCGGCCACGCATGCCGCGGCGGCCACGCATGCCGCGGCGGCCACGCATGCCGCGGAGCGGGATGGCTGACCCGTCGAGCCGCGGCGATCGGGCATCTCTCAGCGCGGCGCCGAGTCCTAGAGGCCCGGCCCTTCCAGGCGGCGGGCCAGCATCAGGATGCCGGCGATCGTCTTGGAGTCTTCGATTATCCCGGCTTCGATGGCCGCCACCGCGTCGCGCCAGTGCAGCCGGACGACTCGAATGCGTTCGTCCTCGTCCGGACTGAGCCGGTCGTGAGTCGCCGGCACGAGGTCCGTGGCCAGGAACAGCGATAGATACTCGGTCAGGAAGCCGGGCGCGCTGTAGTAGCCGCCGAGCCGCTCCATCTTGCCGGCGCGAAAGCCGGTCTCCTCTTCGAGCTCCCGGTGGGCCGCGCGCATGGGATCTTCGGCGCTGCCGCCGTGGACGTCGATCGATCCGGCCGGCAGTTCCAGCATGGCGCCGTTGCCGCTGAAGCGGTACTGGATCACGAGCAAGAGTCGGCCGTCCGCGGCGAGCGGGGCGATGACCACGGCGCCTGGATGGACGACGACGTCGCGCGACGACTCGGATCCGTCGGAGCGGACGATCTCGTCCTTCTCCACCACGACGACCCGGCCCCGATGGATATCGTCGCGCTTGACGACGCGCTCCTCCAGTTCGACGTCGGCGATCGCGAGCTGGGCGAGGAGGGCATCGAGCTCGGGCCGGCCGGTCGGCGCAGGTCGAGGTCGGCGGTTGGCGAAGGGATCGGTCATGGCCGAACTATACGGGAGCAAGCCGGCCGCCGGGCGCGACCACTCGCGGGCGATTCGGGCTTAAACGTCGACGCCCCGGCGGGATGCCGGGGCGTCGCGCTGTCGAACGAGGGTCAGGCGGTGACTGCCCCAAACGAGAGGGCGAAGTTGGTGTCGGGGTCGAACAGCTGAATCTTCTCCAGCGGCACGCGCAGCTCGAGCATGTCGCCCGGGCGGACGCGGAACGCGGAGTCGACGATCGCGACGATGTCGCGGTCGGCGCAGCTGGCGTGGATCAGCTCTTCGTTGCCGAGGTACTCGACGACCTCTGCCTTGGCGTTCACGACGGCCGTGGAGCCGCCCAGCGGGCCGAGGACGAGGTGTTCCGGCCGATAGCCGGCGATGAGCGTGCGGCCCGCGGCGCCCAGCGACTCGCGGAACTGCGGCGGCACGGGAATGGTCACGCTCGGGGCGGTCAGGGTGACGTTGTCGCCGCTGCCGGTGACCTCTACGGAGATGAAGTTCATCGCCGGGCTGCCGATGAAGCCTGCGACGAAGCGGTTGATCGGCCGGTCGTACAGCTCCTGCGGAGTGCCGACCTGCTGCAGGCGCCCTTCGTTCATGACCGCGATCCGCGTGCCCATGGTCATGGCTTCGATCTGGTCGTGGGTCACGTAGACGAACGTGGTGTTGAGGCGCTGGTGGAGGCGGAGGATGTTCGCTCGGGTCTCGACGCGCAGCTTGGCGTCGAGGTTGGAGAGCGGCTCGTCCATGAGGAAGACGGCAGGCTCGCGCACGATCGCGCGCCCTAGGGCGACGCGCTGGCGCTGGCCGCCGGAGAGCTCACGCGGCTTGCGGTCGATGTAGCGGGTGAGGTCGAGGATCGCCGCGGCTTCCTTGACGCGGGCCTCGATCTGGACCTTGGGGACGTGGCGCAGCTTGAGTCCAAACGCGAGGTTGTCGCGAATGGTCATGTGCGGATAGAGGGCGTAGCTCTGGAACACCATCGCGATGTCGCGATCCTTGGGCGGGATGTCGTTGATGACCCGCTCGCCGATCCGCAGTGTGCCCGACGTGATCTCCTCCAGGCCGGCGATCATCCGGAGGCTCGTGGTCTTGCCGCATCCGGAGGGTCCGACGAGAACCATGAACTCCGCGTCGCGGATGTCCAGGTTGAGGTCGTCCACCGCGATGACGTCGCCGAAGCGCTTGCTTACGTTCTCGAAGGTGACTGTAGCCATCAGCAACTAGCTCCATGTCCTGAGGATCGATCGGCCGATCCTACCAATCGAAGACGGCCCTGCTCCCGCGTCCCGCCCGATGGGCGACTAAACGTTTAGGCGCGGACATCCCGTCGGGCGCCGAACCGGACCGCCGGACTGTTCGGGACGGACGCCCCGAACCCGGGTATCGTTCAGGATTGCTTCAGCCCACGGGCCAAAGATCGGGTCACATTTCCGATACGAACGCACCTGGAACCGGAGCGCAACACATGAGCGCCAACGAAGGCAACGATCTTCCCGAGCAGAGCTCCCCGGCCACTCCCGATCCCGATCTCCGATGGGCGCCTGAGCCCGAGGTCGAATCCACGCTTGCCGCGGACGTCGCCGATGGCTCGGCCGTGCCGCCGCCGTCGCCGTCGCCGTATTCCACGCCCTACGCGGCGCCCTATTCCGCGCCGGCCTACTACCCGGGCGTCTACCCGCAGCCTTCCCAGCAAGGGTGGGCGCAGCCGAACCCGGCGGCACAGCCATCTCCTCAGTCCCCGTGGCTCGCTCCGTCGCCGTGGGCATCGCCGGCTTCCACGCCTGCCGCGCTCTCCCGACGCGACTCGGGCAAGCGCCGGATAGTGCCGCTGATCCTGGCCACGGCCCTGCTGTCGGCGACCCTCTCCGCGGCGGGCACGTACGTCGCCTTCACGGTGGCGCCCCACACCACGACGGCCGCGGTGCCGGCGGCCAACGGCAGCGCCTCGACCGTCAGCCTCACGCAGTCGCAGGACGTCGTTCGCGTGGTGGACATGGTCAATCCGTCCGTGGTCACCATCGACACTACCGGGACCACCAGCACCGGCCGCCGATCGGCCCAGTTCAGCGGCTCCGGCTCGGGCTTCATCGTGGCCGCGAACGGGCTCATCCTGACTAACAACCACGTGGTGATGGACTCGAGCACGCTATCCGTCACGCTCAGCGACGGACGGCAGCTGCCGGCCACGGTCGTAACCACCGATGCCACGCACGATCTGGCCCTGATTCGGGTTCAGGCAACAGGCCTTACGCCGGTCACCCTCGGCGACTCATCGAGCGTGCAGGTTGGCCAGCTCGCGATCATCATCGGCAGCCCGCTGGGCACCTTCACCGACTCCGTCACGTCCGGCATCGTCTCGGGCATGAACCGAAGCATCACCGTCGGCGACAGCTCCTCCAACTTCACCGAAAACCTGTCCGGCCTGATCCAGACCGACGCCGCCATCAACCCCGGCAATAGCGGCGGACCCCTCCTCGACGCCAACGGCTCGGTCGTCGGCATCGTCACCGCGTCCTCGAGCGGCGCGCAGGACATGGGCTTTGCGATCCCGATCAACCAGGCCAAGCAGATGATCACGACTGCCACCTCAAATGCCTGACCGTCGGCGGGCGGCGCCTGCCCGGCCCGACCGCGAGGTGGTTCAGGAATGTTTCAGCCCAGCGAGACATACATCGCAATGCGCGTAACGGATGACAGGGGAAGGCCGATCCTGGCAAAGGCGAAAGGGACGAGAGGAGCCGGATGAAAACGAGACTTGCGGCGATTGCCTTGATTCTCGTGGGGGTGGGCGCGGTGGCGCTGGCCATCGTGGGACCCAGCTTCGCGGGATCGTCAGCGTCGCAGTACATAACCCAGGCGGTGACGGTGGGCACGGTCAGTGCCCAGTCCGTGGCGACCGGGTCGATTTCGGCGAGCACCGTATACGGCTTCAAGTTCGGAGCGAGCGCGGACATCGTCGCCTCGTCGGCAACGACCTCGGGCACGGGCGGCTCGACCGGAAGCAGCAGCAACTCCGCCACCCTGACGTGGCCGGTCACGACCGTTTCGGTGACGGTCGGCCAGACGGTCAAGAAGGGCGACACGCTGGCGGTGGCGGACAGCACTGCGGCCCAGCTGTCGCTGACCTCAGCGCAGGCGACCCTCGCCTCGGCCGAGTCGAAGCTGACGACAGACTCCGGCGGCCCGAGCGCACTCACCAGGGCCCAGGCGGCCAACCAGCTCAACCAGGCCAAGAACAGCTATAGCCAGGCCGTCGCCAACCGCAAGATAACCAACCAGCAGAACTCGCTCACCCTGAGCCAGGCCGAGGCCGCGGTGACCGCGGCGCAGAACGCGTACAACTCCGACCCTACTCCCGTGAACCTGACAGCTCTCCAGCAGGCTAAGTCGAACCTGACCACGACCAAGCTCAAGGTCAGCCAGTCCAACCAGCAGGCCGCTCAGCAGGTTTCCAACGCATCGCTGAGCCTCAAGGCCGCGGAGCTCCAGTACCAGGGCAACACCGCGCCGGCTGCGAGCGCCACCGTCACCGCCGATCAGGCCGTGGTCGCTGCGGACCAGGCGGCCGTCAACGCGGCCCAGCTGGCCGTGACCGACGCCACCATCGTCGCTCCCGAGGACGGCCTGATCGTTGCGGTCAACATCCTGCCCGGAGTCAACGCCCCATCGTCCGGCTATGCGATCGAAGAGTCCGTCAACCCGATGGTTGCCACGGCCAGCTTCACCGAGACGGACATCTCGAACCTCAAGGTCGGGCAGGCGGCCGTGGTGGTCGTCACCGCTCCCAACATCACCGTCCCCGGAACCGTGACGCAGATCGTGCCGGCGGCCTCCACGACCGGCGGCTCGAGCAGCGTCGTGACCTACGCCGTGATCGTGACGCTCAGCCATCCGCCCGCGACCGTCCTCTCGGGCATGAGCGCGACCGTGACGGTCACGACGGCGACCGCCGCCAACGTCCTGCGCGTGCCCGCGACGGCCCTGTCGGGTTCGGCCAGTACCGGCTACACCGTGCAGATCTTGAACGGCGGGAATGTCACAACTCAGGCGGTCCAGGTCGGGCTGGTGACGACCTCGTACGTTCAGATCACCAGCGGCCTGAGCGAGGGCGACAACGTCGTCGTCGGCACCACGACCACCCGTAACAGCACGACCACGACCAACAGCGGGATCAACCTGGGCGGCCTCGGCGGCGGCGGCGGGGCGTTCCCGGTCGGCGGAAACGGCTTCGGTGGGCGATGACCGCCGGCGCAGTCGAGGCGATCATCGAGCTCGAAGATGTCAGCCGCATAT
>CAZGUS010000026.1:0-23329 GCA_964529245.1 uncultured Anaerolineaceae bacterium | reverse complement strand
CACGCTCGAACTGGTCAAGTACATGGCCGAGGAGTTCATCGAGCTCCACGGCGACAGGGTCTTCGGCGACGACTCGGCGATCGTGGCCGGGCTGGCGCGGATCGCCGGCCGGCGTGTCGTGGTCATCGGCTTCCAGAAGGGACAGGACACCGAAGAGAACATCCGGCGCAACTTCGGCCTGCCGCATCCGGAGGGCTACCGCAAGGCGATGCGGGTCATGGAGATGGCCGAGCGCTACGCCATGCCGGTCCTCACCTTCGTCGACGTCCAGGGCGCCTTCCCCGGCGCCGCCGCGGAAGAGCGCGGCATCGCCGAGGCGATCGCGAGGTCCGTGGGCCTGATGACGCGGCTGCGCACTCCGATCGTCGTGGTCATCACCGGCGAGGGCGGGTCGGGCGGAGCGCTCGGTCTGGCCGTCGGCGACACCGTGATCGCTCTCGAGAATTCGATCTACTCCGTCATCAGCCCCGAGGGTTGCGCCACGATCCTGTGGCGGTCCGGCGAGCACAGCCACCAGGCCGCCATGGCGATGAAGGTCACCGCCGGCGAGCAGCTGGAGCTCGGCATCGTCGACGTCGTCATCCCCGAGCCGGGCGAAGGGGCCCACACGGACCCCGCCGAGACGGCCCGCCGGATCAAGGAAGTGGTCATGGAGCGGTTCGATATCCTGGGTCGGATGCCGCTCGACGAGCTGGTGGAGGCTCGCTTCAGGAAGTTCCGGGTCATGGGCCCGTTCACGGTCGCCGAGCGTCCGCCGGCCCCGCCGGAGCACGTCGGGATCACCGACAGGCTCCGCGGCCTGCTGTCCAACATGCCATCGATGCGCTCGCTGCCGGGCACCCGGCACGACGCACCGTCCGGTCGCGAGGAGAATTAGCCGATGCCGTCAGATCGAAACGGCGCGACCAGCGCAGCCTCGCGAGCACCCGTCGCGGGGGCCGGCATCGACCCGCGCACCGAGCGCGACCACGCGGCGATCTCCCGCCTCGCCGACGATCTCCTGCCGGCCCTGATCGCCAGGCTGGCGAGCAGCGGCCTGGGTGAGATCGAGGTGCGCGAGGGCGAATGGAAGGCGCGCATCCGCAAGCCGGCCGGGCCGGGCGCCGCGAAGGCCGCCGGCCACGGCTCGGTCGAGCTGCACGCCGGGCAGGGCCACGCGGCGGGCCGCGGTTCGGCGACCGGCGCCGTCCACAACGCCGCCGAGGAGCGCCAGCGACTGGCCCGCGAGGAGGACGAGGCGCGCGAAGCGGCCAACCTGCCGATCGTGGCGATCTCGCCGGCGGTGGGAATGTTCCAGCCGCGCAAGGACCTGGCCGTCGGGATGAGGGTCCGCGCCGGTGAGCGCCTGGGCACGGTCGACGTGCTCGGCGTGCGGGAGGATGTGGTCGCGCCCGTTGACGGCGTGATCGGGTCGAGCCTGGTGGAAGCCGGCGAAGCCGTCGAGTACGGCCAGGAGCTGATTCGCATCGAGCTGCCGGAGAACTCGCGCAGCCTCGACGTCAACGGGGCGGACCGGGAAGCCGCCGCCGTCCTCGGGGAAGCCTGATGTTCAGCAAGATCCTGATCGCCAACCGGGGCGAGATCGCCCTCCGCATCCTGCGCGCCTGCCGAACCCTGGGCATCGGGGCCGTGGTCGCGTACAGCGAAGCCGACCGCGACAGCCTGGCTGCCCAGCTCGCCGACGAGGCCATCTGCATCGGCCCGGCGGACGCACGGCGCAGCTATCTGTCTGCTCCGGCGGTGGTCTCGGCCGCGATCGTGACCGGCTGCGACGCGATCCACCCCGGCTACGGCTTCCTGTCCGAGGACGCGGGCTTCGCCGACGTCGTGCGCGCCCACGGCTTGACGTTCATCGGCCCGCCGGCCGAGGTGCTGGAGCGGTTCGCCTCCAAGGAGGGTACTCGCCGCCTGCTGGAAGGCCACGGCCTGCGCACGATCCCGGGCTCCGGAATGCTGCGCGATGAGGCTCATGCGCTGGAGGAGGCGGAGCGGATCGGCTATCCGGTGCTGATCAAGCCGTCCGCCGGTGGCGGCGGCAAGGGCATGCGCCTGGTCAAGACTCCGCGCGAGCTGGAGTCCACGCTTAAAGTCAGCCGCTCGGAGGCCAAGGCCGCCTTCGGCGACGACTCGCTCTACCTGGAGAAGTACCTCGACGACAACCGCCACGTGGAGATCCAGGTGGCGGTCGACCGTTTCGGTCAGGCGATCCACATGGGCGAACGGGACTGCTCGGTGCAGCGCCGCCACCAGAAGATCATCGAGGAGACGCCGAGCCCGGCTCTCACCGAAGCCGCCCGCCAGGACCTTTGCTCACGGGCCGTCCGGGCCGTCGTCGAGGCCGGCTACGAGAACCTCGGCACCCTGGAGTTCCTCGTCGACTCGGCCGGCGAGGCGTATTTCATCGAGATCAACTGCCGCGTCCAGGTCGAGCATCCGATCACCGAGCTGTGCACCGGCATCGACATGGTCGCGATGCAGATCAAGATCGCGGCCGGCGAGCCGCTCGGCATGACCCAGGCGGACGTCGTCTCGACCGGCCACGCCATCGAGTTCCGCATCCTGGCCGAGGATCCGAGCAACGACTTCCGGCCGCAGGCCGGCCAGGTGCTGGGATACCTCGCTCCGGGCGGCCCGGGCGTTCGCATGGACACTCACATCTACCCCGGCTACGAAGTGCCGCCCTACTACGACTCGCTGCTGGGCAAGCTCTCCGTCTGGGCGCCCGATCGGACCCAGGCGATCGCCCGCGGCGACGCCGCGCTGCGGGAATTGCTCGTCGACGGCCTGACCACCAACATCGACCTCCACCGGGCGATCCTCGCCAACGAGGTCTTCATCGACGGCAAGGTGACGACGAACCTGCTCGACCGTGTCGGCAGCGCCCCGTTCGTGGCCGCCGGCAACCGCTGAACCGCCAGCCCTAGGAGCCGCCAGTGCCCGAGAACGCCGCGAGCAACGCGCCCATCCTGACAACCCGCCAGATCGAGCAGCTGATCCCGCATCGCTGGCCGTTCCTGCTGGTCGACCGCATCGTCGAGTACGACGCCGAGGCCAAGCGGATCGTCGGGCTCAAGTCCGTGACCGCGACCGAGTGGTTCTTCCAGGGCCACTTCCAGGGCCAGCCGATCATGCCCGGAGTCCTGCAGATCGAGGCTCTGGCTCAGACCATGGGCGTCTACGTGGCCCAGCAGCCCGGCTTCGGCGATCGCCTCGGCCTGTTCGCCGCCATCGACGAGTGCCGCTTCAAGCACATCGTCACGCCCGGCGACCAGCTCCGCCTCGAGGTCACGATGGAACGGCTCGGCAGCAAGTTCGGTCGCGGCAAGGGCGTCGCCACCGTCAACGGCGACGTCGCCTGCGAAGCGCTCCTGAGCTTCATCATCGCCCCAGAGAGCGCGCTGCGCTGATGGTCCGGATCGCCGCGCTGTCAGACGTTCACGGAAACCTGCTCGCGCTGCAGGAGGTCCGCAAGGCGGTCGACGCCGCCCGCCCGGATTACGTCGCCATCTGCGGCGACCTGGCCCTCAACGGCCCCGACCCGGCCGGCACGGTGGATCTGGTCCGCGAGCTCGAGAAGGCCGGCGCCTTCGTCATCTGCGGCAACACCGACCTGGCTGTGACCGACGGCGACTACACCGCCGCCTTCCCGTGGTTCACCGAGGGCGCGCCCGATTCTTACAAGGTCGCGACCGAGTGGGCGCGCGACCAGCTCGGCGACGAACGGGTGGACTACATGCGCCACCTGCCCTGGGAGCGCCGGCTGCGGGTCGACGACACGCTCGTGCTGTTCTGCCATGCCTCACCTGGCTCGCTGACCGACGGGCTGCCGCCCGACCTCGATCAGGTCGTCACCATCGACCGCGTCGGCAGGACCGACGCGTCGGTCATCGTGTGCGGCCATACCCATGTGCCCGAGGTCCGCGAGATCGGCTGGCGGACGCTCGTCAACGACGGCAGCGCCGGATACGTCTTCGACGGCGACCCGACGGCGACCTGGGCTCTGATCGAGATCGATGAAGGCAAGGTAACGGCCGAGATCCGGCGCACCGGCTACGACGTCATGGCTGCCGCGAACGCGGTCTCCGCGCGCGGCCTGCCCGGCGACGTTTACAGGGCCGCCACAATCCGCACGGGGAAGCTTGTCCGATGAGCTCCAATTCCACGCCCCGGGTTGTCGTCACCGGCATGGGGGCTCTGACCGCGCTCGGCACCGACGTCGCCACCACCTGGGACGGTCTCGTCAACGGCCGCTCCGGCGTGGCCACCATCACGCAGTTCGATCCGTCGCGCCTGACCACCCGCATCGGCGCCGAGGTCAAAGGCTTCGACTCGTCCGCGGTCCTGGACCGCAAGGAGCAGCGGCGCAACGACCGCTATGTCCAGTTCGCGCTCGTGGCGGCGCGCCAGGCCATGGACCAGGCCGGCCTGCCGGCCCGCATGGAAGGGCTCGAGGCGGAGCGGGCGGGGGTCGTGATCGGGACCGGCATCGGCGGCATCCAGACGCTGGCCGATCAGATCCTGCTGATGGGCCAGCGCGGCCCCGACCGTATGTCGCCCTTCCTGATCCCGATGGCCATCGGCAACCTGGCGGCCGGCGTCACGGCGATCATGTTCGGCCAGCAGGGCCCGAACTTCGGCGTCGTTTCGGCATGCGCCACCGGCGGCCACTCGATCGGCGAGGCCTGGGAGATCATCCGGCGCGGCGACGCGGACGTCATGCTCGCCGGCGGCTCCGAAGCGACGATGCACGAATCGCTGGTCGGCGGCTTCGCGGCCATGCGGGCTCTCTCCACGCGCAACGACGAGCCGGAGCGCGCGTCGCGGCCGTTCGATCAGCATCGCGACGGCTTCATCATCGGCGAGGGCTGCGGCGTCGTCGTCCTGGAGACCATCGACCACGCCCGCGCCCGCGGAGCGGAGCCGCTCGCCGAGATCGTGGGCTACGGCGCCACGGCCGACGCGTCGCACATCACGCTTCCGGCGCCCGGCGGGGCCGGTGCCGTGCGGGCCATCCGCCGCGCCTTGGAGAAGGCGCATCTGACCGTGGACGACGTGACCATGGTCAACGCCCACGCCACGTCCACGCCCGAGGGCGACCCCCGCGAGCTGGAGGCGATGCACACGCTCTTCGGCGAGCGGGCCGGGCAGGTGAGCATCACCGCCAACAAGAGCATGATCGGGCACACTCTCGGTGCCGCCGGCGCGATCGAGGCGATCGCGACCATCATGAGCATCCGGACCGGCATCGTGCCGCCGACGATAAACCTCGAGGACCCCGACCCCGCCGGCGCCGGACTCGATCTGACGCCGAACAAGGCACGCCGCCGCGAGATCGAGGTTGCGGTCTCCAATTCCTTTGGCTTCGGTGGCCAGAACAGCGCCCTCGTGATCCGGCGCTGGCACGAGTAGAGGGCGCGACGATGGCTGACACAGACAAGAAACCAACCTCGCCCGCCGATGCCGCGCCCGGGACCGGCGAGAGCCCGGCGCTGTCGGCCGAGGCTTCCTCGCTGCTAGGCCTGATCGACAAGCTCGGCCTTCTTCTGGAGAAGAGCGACCTCGCCGAGCTCGAAGTGCAGGCCGGAGAGTCGACCATCGTCCTGCGCAAGCCGGCCGTTCCGGCCCCCGCTGCAACGGCGCCCGGGTCGGCCGCCTCGTCCGCCGAAGTTGCCCTGGCCGCGTCCTCGCCCGCCGAGCCCGCCGTCCCCGTTTCGGCGGCCAAAGCCGTTCGGGCGCCCTTGACCGGCATCTACTATGCCTCTTCGTCGCCGAGCGCTCCGCCGTACGTCGCCGTCGGCCAGCCGGTAACCGTCGGGCAGGTCATCGGGTTGATCGAGGCCATGAAGCTGTTCAACGAGATCAAGTCCGACGCTTCGGGCAGGGTCGTACGCATCGTGGCCGAGGCCGGGAAGCTGGTGAAGGCGAAGCAGACCCTCATCGAGGTGGAACCGTGAGGGCCGGACCCGTGCCAGGGGTCCGCATCACAGGTTGGGGCGCATACGCGCCGAGTCAGATCCTCACCAACGCCGACCTAGAGCAGATGGTCGAGACGTCGGACGAATGGATCGTCAGCCGCACGGGTATCTGCGAACGTCGCATCGCCGGACCCGACGAGACCACCGCCAGCATGGCGGCTGTGGCCGGGCTGCGAGCCATCGCGGTTGCCGGCCTCCAGCCCGACGACATCGACCTGATCCTCGTCGGGACGCTCACACCGGACTACCCCATGCCGTCCGCCGCCGCCCTGGTCAAGGACGCCATCGGGAACAAGCGCGCGGCGGCGATGGACCTGGCCGCGGCCTGCTCGGGCTTCGTGTTCGGCTACGCGACCGCCGCCGCCTACATCATCAGCGGCATGGCCAGGCACGTCCTGGTCATCGGCGCGGAGACGCTCAGCCGCTGCACCGACTGGACCGACCGGGGCACATGCATCCTGTTCGGGGACGGAGCCGGCGCCGTCGTGCTCTCGGCCTCGGACGAGGCGGGCGGAACGCTGGGCATCGAGCTGACGACCGAGCCCGCCGGCGCCTATTACATCTGGCTGCCGGCCGGCGGCGCGGCTCGACCGGCAACCGCGGCGACCCTGGAAGCTCGCGAGCATTACATGAAGATGAAGGGCAGCGAGACCTTCAAGATGGCCGTCCGAACCCTCGGCTCGACCTCGATCAAGGCCCTCGAGAAGGCCGGTCTAGGTCTGCCCGACGTCGACCTGGTCATTCCCCATCAGGCCAACATCCGCATCATCGAGGCTCTCGCGAAGTCGCTCGACTTCCCGATGGAGCGAGTCTTCGTCAACGTCAACCACTACGGCAACACCTCGGCCGCCTCGGTGCCGCTCGCCCTCTCGGAGGCCGTGGGCTCGGGCAGAGTGAAGCAGGGCGACCGGCTGCTGCTCGTGGCCTTCGGGGCGGGCCTGACGTCCGGTGCGATCGCGCTGGAGTGGACCGCCGACCCGGCCGCGTCGGCCCGCGCGAATGCCATCGGTCAGTCCGACGTGGTCGTGCTGGCGGGCTACCTCGGGCCGGTCAACCCGTTCCCGCCCGCCCTGGAGTGGCTCCTCGAGAGGTCCCGCAAGGAGGCCTCCGCCACCAGATGATCGACCTGCGGCTTGTTTGCCGCGTGAGGACCGCCGTGCGTTGCGGCCCGAAAGAGATGACCTGACGCCAGCCACCCACGAAATCGACGCTCCGCCTGCCGGGGCGCCGGAGGCGAAGATCGCAGACACCGAGGAGGAAACGACATGATCGATCTGTCCGGCAAGTCCGCTCTCGTGACGGGCGGAGCACGCGGCATCGGCAAGGCCATCTGCCTCAATCTCGCGCGCCAGGGCGCCGACATCGCCTTCGTCGACGTGGGACGGCCCGAAGTCGCCGCGGCCACCGTTGCCGAGATCCAGGCCCTCGGGCGCAAGGCGCTCTACGTCCCGGCCGACGTCACCGACCCCGAAGCCTGCGTCAAGGCCGTCGCCGCGGTTGTCGAAGCCTTCGGCAAGGTGGACATCCTGGTCAACAACGCCGGGATCACGCGCGACGACCTCATCATGCGGATGCCCATCGACGACTGGAAGAAGGTCCTCGAAGTCAATCTCTTCGGCGCCTTCTACATGATCAAGGCGGCCATCCGCCCGATGCTCAAGGCGCACGCCGGCCGGATCATCAACATGTCGAGCGTCTCGGGCCAGGCCGGCCAGATGGGCCAGGCGAACTACTCGTCGTCCAAGGCCGGCCTCATCGGGCTCACGAAGGCCACCGCACGCGAGGTCGCCTCTCGCGGCATCACCTGCAATGCCGTCGCCCCGGGGTTCATCGTCACCGAGCTGACCAAGGATCTGCCGGCCGCCCTGACCGACCAGATCAAGGCCCAGACTCCCCTCGGGCACTTCGGGACGGTCGAGGACATCGCCAACGCCGTCACGTTCCTCGCCTCCGACGAGGCCGGCTATATCACGGGCCAGGTACTGGCCGTGGACGGCGGCCTGGTGATGATGTAGGGGCTCCGCGGCCCGCCTCGCCAGCCGAAACGAGCGGCGACCAGCGGGCCGGCCGGCGTCGAATCGGCGGCACGTTCGCCCCTGCCGTGTCGCCCTGAGTCACACTCCGCGGCACGCCCGCGTCGGGTACGCTCCACCCCGTGCGTTCGCGCCAGCAGCCCGCCACAGGGCCGTCGTGGCGCGAGAGGGGTAGGATCAGCGCAGCAAGCGGTCGCGCGCAGCCGCAAGTCATGAAGGGGCGATTGGAGTCGGATGAGCGAGCCAGGAGAAACCCAGCCCGTCGAGCCTGAGGTCGGGACGCCGTCCGGGACGGAGGTCTCGGGCGCGCCGGAGGCGTCCGCGCCGCCGGCCGAAGCCCCCACGGCGACAGGCACAGGCTCGCCCAGAGGCCGCTCGCCGCTCCTCGCCGCGTCCCTGTCGTTCATCTGGCCGGGCCTCGGGCAGCTCTACGGCCGGCGGCTCGTCGCGGCCCTGGTATTCGCCGTGCCTGTGGTCATCGCGACCATCTGGCTGGTGCTGCAGGTCCTCAACGGCGTCCTGTACTTCGGGGCGAGCTTCCTCGATTCGTCGTTCGCCCTGACCTTCGTCATCGGCGGTGTGGTTCTCGGCGTCTGGCGGGCCGCGTCCATGTTCCACGCGTACGCCACGACCGGGCCGCGTCGCCGGCCGCGAATTCTGGACTCCGCCGTTCTCGCGATACTCCTGGTCATCGTCGTGTCCGCCCACGGCGAGCTCGTCTACTACGCCTGGTCCGTCTACTCGTTCGACGTCGACGTGTCCAGCAACGTCCTGGTGCCCAACACGCAGCCGACCCCAGGCACGAGTTCGCTGGCGCTGGCGTCTCCAACGCCGTCGCCCACGCCCGCGTGGCAGCCACCCGGCTCCCTCAACCCGAACCCGACCCCCCAGGCGACGCCGTCGGCTGAGCCGTCGAACCGCATCACCGTGTTGCTGACCGGCATCGACTGGCTGCCCGGACGAACCAGCTCCATGAATGACGCGATCATGCTCGTCAGCCTCGACACCGACACGGGCAAGGTCGCGATGGTGAGCATCCCCCGAGACACGGCCGACTTCGACTACTACTGGGGCGGCACGACCGGCGTGAACACCAAGATCAACAACTTCGCCAACCTCGTCGCCAAGGGCTTGATCCACGCCCCGGACCCGTCGTTCACCGCGCTGGCCAACGAAGTCGGCTTCCTGGTGGGCGTCAAGGTCGACTACTACGCCGCCATCGACATGGCCAATTTCCCGAGCCTGGTCAACGCTCTGCCGGGCCACGACGTGTGCGTCTACAACGCCAAGGCGATCATCGACCCGTCGACGCAGACGTACATCGGCAGCGGAAACATCTGCCTGAACGGCGGTCAGGCGTTGAAGTACGCCCGCTCGCGCCACAACGGCGGCAACGACTATGTCCGGGCCGGCCGCCAGCAGGATCTGATGCTCGCCGCGGCGCGCAAGCTCGCCACGCCCTCCGGCATCATCGCGCTGCCCAAGGTCCTGTCGCTCGGAGCCAAACTGATCCAGACCAACTTCCCGCTCAACACGGCCAAGAACTACGTCTCCATCGTTCAGCACCTTGGAACCGGCGACGTGACCCAGTGCGTGCTCGGGCCGCCCTACGACTACCATCCGGCGTCGACGCTGACCAAGGGCGACTGGACGAGCCGGCTGAAGCTGTCCATGGTTTCGAGCCTGTCGGTCTACCTCTTCGGCACCGACAGCCGCTACTACGGCATGGAAGGCGTCGCTCCCGCTTCCTGCGGCCACTGAGCGCTTTCGGCCCGAAACCATAGGCCCGATGGAGCCGTAACGGGACCCGTCGTGGTGTGGGATACTCGACCAAACCCCGCAAGTCACTGCGGAGATCGACGACGCGGCCTTCCGCTCGGGCACACGGCCTGAGCGGCCCCGCTGCACCAGGACGGCTTGTCGAAGGATATGTTGGTCGACCCCAAGATCGAGCGGAACGCCCCCAGCCCCGCTCCGCTAAAGCGTGTCTGCGTCATCGGGCTTGGTTTCGCCGGTCTTCCCACCGCGACCGCGATCGCCACCGCCGGGCATCGCACCACGGGCCTGGACATCGATGCGGCTAAGGTCGCCAGCATCAACGGCGGTCATGCCACCAGCGGAATCGCTGCCGCCGCCATCGCCCCGCTGATTCAGAACGGGTCCCTCACCGCAACCGCCGACGCTGCCGCAATCGCCCAGGCCGAGGTCGTGGTCATTAGCGTGCCCACGCCGATCGACAGCGAAGGCCGGCCCTATGAAGTCCCGGTGGAGCGGGCCTGCGAAACGGTTCTCCAGTACGTCTCGGACGGAGCCCTGATCGTGATGCAGTGCACGGTCGTGCCCGGCACAACGCGCCGCCTGCTCGTCGATCCGCTCAACGCCGCGGGTCGAAAGGTCGGCGAGGACATCTTCGTCGCGTTCAGCCCCGAACGGATCAACCCCGGCGACCCCGTGTTCAACGTCGGCAACACGACCAAGCTCGTGGCCGGTGCCACCGATGCCTGCCTCGAGCGAGGCCGCGAGTTCGTCGCCTCATTCGTGACGACCGCCATGCCGGTCGCTTCACTCGAGACCGGAGAGCTGGCCAAGCTCGTCGAGAACACCTTCCGCTTCATCAACATCAGCTTCGTCAACGAGCTGGCGGTTTTGTGCGACCGCTTCGGGGTCAACCCCTGGGATGTGATCCACGCCGCCGCCTCGAAGCCCTTCGCGTTCATGGCCCATTACCCGGGGCCGGGCATCGGCGGCGACTGCATCCCGGTCTCGCCCCGCTACCTCGAGGCCGCGGCCGAGCGCAAGGGCCTGGTTTCCGACGTGATCGCCGCCTCGTTCCGAGCCACCGCGCGAATGCCCGGGCACGTGGCGGATCGGCTGGCGGCGCTGCTTGCCGAGCGCGGCCGCGTCATGACGGGGGCGCGCGTGATCGTCGTCGGCCTGGCGTACAAGCCGGACATCGCCGACTCGCGCCACTCACCTGCGGTCGGGGTGATCCACGAACTCGAGTCCCGCGGCGTGGAGGTTCTGGTCCACGATCCACTGGCGACCGGGATCATCGTCGACGGCGTCTTGCGACCATCGGTTCCGCTCGATAGAGTCTGGCCTGCCGGAGCGGTCGGGGCCGACGCGGCCGTGGTCATAACGCCCCATTCGAGCATCGACTACGTTGCCCTGGCGGGTCAGGTGGGCGTCGTCCTCGACACCCGCAACGCGCTCGGCGCCGTGAAGTCCGACCGGATAGTTTCGCTCTGAGACTGGTTCGCGCCTCATCGGGGACGGAGTAGTCGGGGCAGTGTTCGCCGCCACCGCAGTCGCGAAGGAGAGTCGTTGAGAGCGCTGGTCACTGGCGGTGCCGGCTTCATCGGTCACCACCTCGTCCGGGCCCTGCTCGACCGCGGCGACGAAGTCGCCGTCATCGACGACCTGGAAACTGGCCTGCGCGAACGCCTCGTGCCGTTCGAGGGGCGGATCGAATTCGTGGAGGCGGACGTTCGCGATGCGGCCGCGCTCGACCGGGCCATGCGTGGCTGCGAAGTGGTATTCCATGAAGCCGGGCTGCCGTCGGTGACTCGATCGGTCCGGGAACCGCGCCGCTCCAACGAAGTGAACACTTCGGGCACCATCGAAGTCATGCTGGCGGCCGCCCGAAGAGGAGCCCGCCGGGTGATCCTCGCGGGGTCGTCTTCCGTGTACGGGGACAGCCCCGAGCTGCCGCGGCGCGAGACCCAGACTCCGCGGCCGGGTTCGCCCTACGCCATCAGCAAGCTCGCCGCGGAGTTCTACCTGCACAACCTGGGCGAGTTGTACGGGGTCGAGACGGTGGCGCTGCGCTACTTCAACATCTTCGGACCGGGCCAGGACCCGAGGAGCGAATACTCCGCGGCGATTCCGCGGTTCATCACCGCCGCGCTCGCGGGCCGGCGGCCCGTGGTGTATGGAGACGGGACGCAGTCGCGCGACTTCACGTACGTCGACAACGTGGTGTCCGCGAACCTCCTGGCCGCCGCGGCTGCCGGGGCGTCGAGACTGACGTGCAACATCGGCTGCGGCGAACGGCACTCCGTGCTGGACCTTCTGGCGGCCATCGAGCGCGAAGTCGGCGCTCGGATCGACCCAGTCTTCGAGTCGCCCCGGGCGGGCGACGCCCCGTTCTCGCATGCCGACATAAGCGTGGCCCGGGACCGCCTCGGGTACTCCGTCGTGGTGCCGTTCGAGGAAGGCGTGGCCCGCTGCGTCGCCGCCTATCGGGAGGCGGCAAAGGCAGAGGCGAGCCCCAATTCGATGCCGGCCTAGATGGCGTCATTGGGCGTCGATGAGACGGGACCGTCGCTTTCGCTGGGATCTCTGGGTCGGCCGACGGCTCTGGTCACAGTCGGCGGTCTGATCGGCCAGCTCTTCGCTCTCGTCCGGACGCTGTTCGTGGCCGCCCGCGTCGGTACGTCGCCGGACCTCGACGCGCTGCTGGTGGCCCAGGTGCTGCCCGTCATCGTCGGGGCCATTATCTCCAGCGGCCTGCGGCAGGCCACGGTGCCGGCCTATCTGGAGGTCGTCGCCGGGCGCGGGCGGACCGAGGCGTCCAGGTTCGCGGGCTTCGTGCTGACCTGGTCGGCCATCGTCGCTCTCCTCGGGATGGGGCTCCTGTACCTGTTCCCGGTTCAGGTCATCGCCGTCTCCGGCCCGGGGCTCGCCGCGGAGACCAGCCAGGACGCCGTCGACTTCCTGCGGATCGTGGCTCCGATCCTGGGCCTGTCCGTGCTCTGGGTCACGCTGGCCACGTTGTGTCAGGCCGACCGGCTGTTCGCCCCGATCGCCCTCGGCCTGGCGGCGAACCCGATCGTCTCCCTCGTTTTCACCGTGGTGTTCTGGGGCTCGATGGGTCTACAGGGCGTCGCCGTCGGCCTGGACCTCGGATACGTGGCGTCCATCGCTCTGGTGGCAGCCTATCTCGTGGCCAGGGACCTCCGGCCAAGGCTCGCGCTCACGTACGATCGCGAGCATCTCCGGCGGTTCGTCCGTCACGCCCTGCCGCTCCTGGCCGGCGCCACCGTCGTCCAGTTCAACCTGCTCGCCGACAGAGCGACTGCGTCGATCTTGGGCGCCGGCGCGGTCAGCTCGCTCAACTACGGGCAGCTGGTGGTGCTCGAATCGATCGGATCGCTCAACACAGCCTGGATGCTGGTCCTGTATCCGACGCTGGTCCATCTCGCCCGTCCGTCGGCGTCCGGGCTGGGCGCGGGCGCCGAGCGAGCGCTTCGGGCGACGATCGCGCTCTTCATGCCGGTCGTCGTCGCCGCCGCCGCGCTGGCGCCGCTGATCGTCCAGGTCGCCTTCGAGCGAGGCGCCTTCGACGCGGCGGCGACCAGGACCACGTCCGTCGTCGTGGTCGCCCTGGCGCCGATGATCCTGCTGACGATGGTCCAGCCCGTGCTGACCGGCGCGCACAACGCCCGGCGACGGGGCGGCCTGATAGCGGTCGCGGCCGGCTTGAACGCCGCCCTCAACGTCATCCTCGACATCGTCTTCGGGCTGACCATCGGAGTCGCGGGCGTGGCCCTGTCCACGTCGGTGACGATCGTCGTGGTCGCGTCCGTGCTGGCCGTGCAGCTCCATCGCCGCGAGCCCGACTTCGCCCTGCGGCCGATCGTCTCGACCACCGCCCGGTCCCTGCTCGCCAGCCTGGTCCCCGGCGTGCTCGTAGCCGTCGCCGTCTGGGCGCTCATACCGAAGCTGAGCCTGTTCGGGGCCATCGCGGCCCTGGTCGGGCTGGCCGCTTTCGGCGGCTGCGCATACCTGGGCATGGCCAGGCTCCTGCGCCTGGACGAGCTGCGGCCCGTCGTGGAGACCATCCTGCGCCGTATCACGCGGGCCCCGGAGCCGGCGCGATGAGCCGGCCGCTTCGGGTCGCATTCCTCGCGCCTTCGCTGGACGTCGGCGGGGCAGAGCGAAAGATGGTGACGCTCGCCCAGCGACTCGACCGCGACCGATACGAGACCGAATTCGTCCTGCTCACGCACGCGGGCGATCTGGCCACGGCGGCGGAGGCGGCCGGCTCGCCTGTCCGGGTCCTCGGCTGGCCGCCGCGGCAAGGCCGAATGCACCGCCTGCGCTGGGCCCTGGATGTCGTCCGGCTCGGGCCACAGCTGCGCGCCGGCCGCTACGATATCGTCCACGCCCTGTTGTTCAACGCGGAGGCGCTGGCGGCGCTGACCAAGCCGCTCTCCGGGATCCCCATCCTGATCGCCGGTCGCGAGCGCCTGGACGACTACAAGGGGCACTTCGGTCGCGTCGATCGTCTCCTCGATGGGCTGGCGCGCCGTTCGTCCGACGCGGTGGTCGCGGCCTCGGAGGCGGTTCGAGACGACGTCATCCGACACGAGCGCATCGACCCGGCGAAGGTGCTGGTCATCCGCAACGGCGGCATCATTCCGCCGCCGATGATGCCCGCAGAGCGAGCGACGATCCGGGCGGAGTGGGGGTTCGGCAGCGACGACCTCGTGGTCGGCTGCGTCGCGAACTACAAGCCGGGCAAGGGGCTCCCAATGCTCCTCCGCGTCGCGGCGGGCCTGCGGTCGGAGGCACCGCGGCTGCGGCTCGTTCTCGTCGGCGAGGGTGAGCTTCGCCCGGAACTCGAGGAGTTGATCGCCGCCATGCACCTCGTCGACATCGTTCGGCTCCACGGCAGGGAACCCGACGCGCGCCGCCTTTACGGCGCCTTCGACGTCTACGCCCACGCCTCGGAGAGCGAGGGCGGTCCGAACGCCGTGATCGAGGCGGCGGCCGCCGGCCGTCCGATCGTCGCCACTCGGGCCGGCGGAACGGGCGAGGCCGTCATCGACGGCGAGGGCGGGCTCCTGGTGGCGGTCAACGACGAAGCCGCGTTCTCGTCGGCGCTCCTCGCAATGCTGTCAGACCCGGAGATGCGCAGGAAGTGCGGGGCGGCGGCGCACGAGCGGGCCGAGCGGCTGTTCAGCGTCGAGCAGTTCGTCGCCGACACGGCGGCCTTGTACGAGAAACTGGCCGCGAGCAAGGGGATCCGGCCGTGAGCCGTCGGCGGCCGCTCCGCGTGGCCTTCGTGACCGGTGCGCTGTACACCGGCGGAGCCGAGCGCGGCATGCTGGCGCTGGTGCAAGGACTGCCCAGGGACAGTTTCGAGATCGAGATGGTGCTGCTGACCCAGGCCGGGCCGGCCGCCCCGGCGTTCGAGGCGGCCGGGGCGCGGGTCCGCGTCCTCGGCTGGGGGCGTCGAAAGAACCGACTCCATTTCCTGCGCTGGATCGGGGACGTGGCCAGGCTGGGTCCCGATCTGCGTCGCGGCCGCTACGACATCATCGATGCCTGGCTCTTCCACGCCTACGCGGTCGCGGCCCTGGTCAAGCCGTTCTCCGGCGCACCGGTCCTGCTCTCGGGCCGCCACTTCATGACCGAGGGCCAGCCCCATATGGGTCCGATCGAGCGCTTCCTCGACGCTCTGGCGCGTCGAAGGTCCGACGCGTTCGTGGCCGTCGGTGAAGCCGTCAGAGACGACGCGATCCTGCACGAGCACCTGGATCCGGGCCGGATCAGGGTCATCCGCAACGGCGTGATCATGCCGCCCCCGACGGAGCCGTCGGAGCGCGCGGCGATCCGCGCCGGCTGGGGCTTCGGGCCCGACGACCTGGTCGTCGGCGGAGTCGCCAACTACAAGCCGCGCAAGGGCATCGAGCTGGTGCTGCGCGCCGCCGCCGTGCTGCGCCACGAGACGCCGAACCTGCGCTTCGTCTTCGTCGGGGAGGGGACGCACAGGCCGGTGATCGAGGCGCTCGTGGCCGAACTCGGCGTGGGCGACATCGTCCGGCTGCACGGCCGCGAGCTGGACGCCCGACGGCTGTACGGCGCCTTCGACATCTTCGCCCACGCGTCGGAGACGGAGGGCGCGCCCAACGCCGTCATCGAGGCCGCGGCCGCCGGATTGCCGATCCTCGCGACCCGGGCGGGCGGCACCTGCGACGTAGTCGAGGACGGGGACAGCGGCCTGCTCGTGCCCGTCGGCGACGAGGTTGCCTTCTCGGCCGCGCTCTTGCAGTTGGCCGGCGATCCGGAGCTGCGCGCGCGTCTCGGCGCCGCCGCCCGCCAGAGAGTGGCCGCCAACTTCAGCATGGACCGCATGGTGGCCGAGTTTGCGGCCCTGTACGAGGAACTGGCCGAGCGCAAGGGAGTGCGGCGGTGAGCGATCGCAGGCCGCTCCGGGTCGCCTATCTGTTCGGCGGGCTCAACACCGGCGGCCCGGAGCGCCAGATGGTCGCGCTGGCGGAGCGGCTGCCAAAGGATCGGTTCGAGATCGACTTCGTGCTCCTGCGCGAAGCGGGTCCGATGGCCCCGGCCGCGGAGGCGGCGGGAGCCAGGGTCCGCGTCCTGGGCTGGGCGGGCACGGACGTCCGCCTGCACCGGCTCCGCCGGGTCTGGAACGTCCTCCGGCTCGGGCCCGAGCTGCGCCGCGGCCGCTACGACATCGTCGATGCCTGGATGTTCTACGGCTACGCCATGGCCGCGGCGGTACGGCCAGTGGCGCGTTATCCCGTTCTCGTTTCCGGCCGCCGCGTCATGACCGACTTCCTGCCGCGGCTCAGCCGGACGCAGCACGTCATGGCCGCGCTCGCTCGTCGCCGTTCCGACGCGGTTGTGGCGCCGTCGGACGCGGTGCGGGACGACGTCATCGCTCACGAGCATCTGGATCCCGATCGGGTTCGCGTCATCAGAACGGGCGTGGTCATGCCGCCGCCGGCGTCGCCTCAGGAGCGCGCCGCGATTCGCGCCGGATGGGGCTTTGGGCCGGACGACCTGGTCGTGGGCAGCATTGCCAACTACACCTCGCGCAAGGGTCTGGAACTGCTGATGCGCGTCGCCGCCGGCCTTCGGACTCGTCTCCCTCAGCTGCGCGTGGTGCTCGTGGGCGAGGGTCCGCACCGGCCGGTGCTCGAGGCCCTGGTGGCTGAATTGGGCGTGAGCGACACCGTCCGGCTCAACGGTCGCGACGTGGACGCCCGGCGGCTGTATTGCGCCTTCGACGTCCTCGCCCACGCGTCCGAGACGGAGGGCAGCCCGAACGCGGTGATCGAAGCGGCCGCGGCCGGCCTGCCGATCGTGGCGACCCGGGCCGGTGGCACTTCCGAAGCGATCGTGGACGGCGAGAGCGGATTGCTCGTCCCTGTCGGCGCCGAGGCGGAGTTCTCTGCCGCGCTCCTGCGGCTCGCCACCGATCCGGCGCTGTGTGCGCGACTCGGCAATGCCGCACGGCGCAGAGCGGCTACTGTGTTCGGGATGGACCGCATGGTGGCCGAGTTCGCGGCGTTGTACGAGGAGCTGGCCGAGCGCAAGGGGGTGCGCCGGTGAGCGAGTCTTCCCCGAGAAGCGGCCCCGTCCGGCCGCGCGTCCTCCGAATAATCACCCGCCTCAACGTCGGCGGTCCCTCGACGCACGTCCTGATCGCCGATCGGGGACTCCGCGCCCGCGGCTGGGAGACGCTGCTGGTTCACGGCGCTCTGGAGCCCGACGAAGCGGGGATCTCGCTCGAAGGCGTCGACCTGCCGATGCGGTATCTGCCCACGCTGGTCCGGCCGATCAGCCCTCTGGCGGATCTCCGGGCGACCTCGTCGCTCGTTCGGATCATTCGCGAATACCGGCCGCACATCATCCACACTCACCTCTCGAAGGCGGGCCTGCTAGGCCGTAGCTCGGCCATCTACGCATCGCCGGCGGCGCGCATCCACACCTTCCATGGAACGGTGTTCAAGGGCTACTTCGGCGCGTCGAAGTCGGGCTTGATCCAGCGGGCCGAGCGGTTCCTGGGACGCCGCACGGATCGTGTCCTGGCCCTCAGCGGCCGGCAGCGCGACGAGCTGCTCGCGTATCGGATCGCGCCGGCCTCCTGCATCGAGATCGTGCCGCTCGGCCTCGAGCTCGACCGCTTCCGTGGTGGAGATCGGGACGCGGCGCGGGCGGCCCTGGGCATCGCGCCGCGGACGGTCGCCGTCGTGACCCTGTGCCGGCTCGTGCCGGTGAAACGGATCGATCGAATGCTCCGCGCTGTGGCGCTGGCGCTGACGACGGCTCCGGCATTGCGCCTGTACGTCGTCGGCGACGGCGGCGAGCGAACCGGCCTCGAGAGTCTCGCGGTCCGGCTCGGCATCGCCGATCGAGTGACGTTCGTGGGCTGGTCGACCGACGCGCCGGCCTGGTATGCGGCCGCCGACATCGTCGCCCTCAGCTCCGACAGCGAGGGGACGCCGCTCTCGCTCATCGAGGCCGCGGCGGCGGGGCGAGCCACGGTCGCGACCGACGTCGGCGGCGTTGCCGACGTGGTGGCCGACGGAGTGACCGGCTTGGTGGTGCCTCGAGATGATGAGGCGGCGCTGGCCGAAACGCTGGCCCGTCTCGGCAACGACCTCGCGCTCAGGACGCGTCTTGGGGCGGCGGCGCCGGAGCGCGCGGAGAGGTACGCGGCAGAACGGCTCGTGGACGATCTCGACAGCCTGTATCGTCAGGTGCTATCAGAGCGAGGTGTGAAACTGTGATATCGGGTCCACTCGCTGTCGGCATAGCGGCTTTCGTCGTGGCGGTGCTGATGGTGCCCGTCACGAATCGGCTGGCCTTTCGCTTCGGCGCCGTCGTCCACCCGAGGGCCGATCGCTGGTCCCGTCAGGTTGTGCCGATCCTCGGCGGCCTGGCCGTGGCGATCGCCGTCGCGGCCGTCGCGTGGATGGCCGTCGACGACTGGCCGACCCTGACCGCGTGGCTCATGGGCCTCGTCGGTCTCACGGTTCTCGGGTTGATGGACGACCTGTGGGACGTCCACCCGCGCTACCGCCTGATCGCCGAAGCGCTTCTGGGTGCAGGTTTCGCGGTCGTCGTCTTCGACGACCTGGACACCTTGCCGAGGCTGGCGGTTGCCGTCGCCGGCGCCATCGCGATCCCGGTCATGACCAACGCCACGAATCTGGTCGACAACTCCGACGGGCTGGCGAGCTCGCTTTCCGCGGAGACGTCGCTGACGATCGCGTTGACGGCGATCGTGGCCGGCATGAAGGGCAACGAGGTGGGACTCGGGCTCGCGATCGCCGGCGCGTGTCTCGGGTTTCTGGTGCACAACCGTCCGCCGGCACGAGTCTTCATGGGCGATGCGGGCAGCCTGATGCTCGGCTTCGCACTCGCCGGTGCGGGCGTGCTGCTGATCCACGACGCCGAACTCCATCCCAGCGCGCAGGCGACCGCCGCGGCGCTGGCCGTTCCGCTGGCCGCGTTCGTGCAGTTTGGCGACGTAGCCATGGTGTCGGTGACGCGCATGCGGCGCGGCGTCTCGCCGTTCAAGGGCGGCACCGATCACACTTCGCATCGGCTCGTCCGCGCCGGCCTCCGCCCGTGGGGGATGCTCGCGGTCGTCGGGCTGGCGAGCGGCGTGTGCGGCGGCCTGGCGATGCTGCTGGCCTGGCTCGCCCCCGCCCCCCTGATCGAAGTCGTCGTCGTCGCGGCGGCGGGCGTCCTGGTGCTCGGCTTCGAGACCATCGTCGCGCTGCGGGTGCCGTTCGAGAACTCGGCCGCGAGCGCCCAGACCGCGACCGACTCCGCAGCTCGGCCGGCGAGCGCGGCGAGCCCCTCCAAGACGGCGGGAGGTTCGCGATGAGAGTCCTCATCACAGGCGGAGCGGGCTTCGTCGGTTCGCACCTGGTCGACGCCTGTGTGGCCCGGGGCGACGAAGTGGTGGTCGTGGACGATCTCTCGACCGGCCGCCGCGAGAACATCGAGGCCCACACCTCCGCCGGTCGCGTCCGATTCTTCGAGGGCAAGGCGGAAGACCCGGCAGTCATCGGGCCGGCTTTCGAAGGCGTCGAGCTGGTCTACCACCTGGCGGCCGCCGTCGGCGTCTTCCAGATCCTGGCCCACCCGCTGGCTTCGATTCGGACCAACCTGGACGCCTCTTCCGCCGTCTTCGAGCGGGCGGCGGCGCGCGGCATCCGGACGCTGTTCACGTCCACGAGCGAGGTCTACGGCAAGAACGTCGCCGACGCCCTCAAGGAGGACGACGACACGATCTACGGCGCCACTCGAGTTCATCGCTGGCTGTACGCGGTCTCGAAGGCCACCGACGAATTCCTGGCCCTGGCCCATCACCAGGAGCTCGGTTTGCCGGTGACGGTCGTGAGGTTGTTCAACACGACCGGGCCGCGTCAGACCGGCGCGTACGGAATGGTCGTGCCGCGGTTCGTGCGTCAGGCGATGGAAGGCAAGCCCCTGACCGTGTACGGCGACGGCGACCAGATGCGCTGCTTCACCAACGTCCACGACGTCGTCGCGGCCCTGATGGTCCTCACCGACACGCCGGCCGCGATAGGCCAGGTGGTCAACGTCGGCAACCCGCGCGAGATCTCGATCCGGGACCTGGCCACGCTGGTGTGCGAGATCGTCGGTTCGAAGTCGTCGGTCGAGCTGGTCGACTATGAGTCCGCTTACGGAGCGGGGTTCGAGGACATGCGCCGCCGCGTCCCGGACGTGAGTCGGTTGCGGGGCCTGATCGGTTTCGTTCCGACGACGCCGCTCGAGGCGACGATCAAGGAGATCGCCCGCGAGATCGCCTCGATCCCATAGCACAGAGGCGGCCACCCCGATGAGCATGCCGCGCTACGAGACTTCGTCCGTGCCGCCGTCCCGCGATTCGTCCATCGGCTACCGTCCCGCCCTCGATGGCATCCGAGCGGTCGCCGTGCTGGCCGTCATCGCCTACCACCTGGGCTACGGACGGGTCCGCGGCGGGTTCCTCGGCGTGGACGTCTTCTTCGTCCTGTCGGGCTACCTGATCACCAGCCTGCTGCTGAGCGAGCACGCGCGAACCGGCGCCATCGACCTCGTGGCGTTCTGGTACCGGCGGGCGCGGCGACTTCTGCCGGCGCTGTTCCTGATGCTGATCGTCGTGTCGATCTGGATCGGCATTTCCAGCCCGGCATTCGAGCTCGAGATGCGCCGCGAGGACATCCTCTGGACGCTCTTCTACGGCGCCAACTGGCACTACATCGCGACCGGCCAGGATTACTTCGCCCAGTTCGCGTCGGCTTCGCCGCTGCGCCACACCTGGTCGCTGGCGATCGAGGAGCAGTTCTACGTTGCCTGGCCCCTGATCGTCGGAACCGCCCTGTGGCTGGGCCGCCGCCGTCCGGCCGTCGTCGGCGCGATCTGCGTCGCCGGCATCGCTCTCTCGGTCGCGGCGATGGCCGCGCTCTACGACCCGGGCGATCCGTCGCGGGCCTACTACGGCACCGACACGCGGATGCACGAGCTCCTCGTCGGGGCGTTGCTGGCCGTGCTGCTCCACTCTTACGCCGGCAAGCGAGCCATGGTCCTGGCCGCGCGCGCCGCGCCGGCGCTGGCCGTGGCCGCGGGTCTGGGGCTGGTGGTGATGTTCGCCCGGCTGTCCGATACGGACGCGCTCTACTACCGCGGCGTCTCGCTCCTGGTCGCGCTCGGAGCCGCGGCGCTGGTCTGGAGCGTCGAGGTCGCGCCCCGGTCCATCGCGGCGCGCGTTCTGTCCCTGCGGCCGGTGGCGTGGGTCGGCCGCATCAGCTACGGGCTGTACCTGTGGCACTGGCCGGTGATCCTGGCGGTGACCGCCAGGTGGGGTCCGTTCCGGCTGCTGCCCGGCTCGTTCGGGCTCAACGGCGAGAGGCTGGTCCTGACTTTCGCCGTCGCGACGGCTTCGTTCTACCTGCTCGAGCAGCCGATCCGGCGCGGCAGGATGCCGGTCCTGGGGCCGTCCGTCCGTCGCTTCGCGATTGCGGCCCTGGTTGCGATCGTCGCCGTCGGCGGCACGGCGTACTGGCAGACGAGCGCGGCGTCGCCGGCGACGGTGTCTCACGCGGTCCCCAATTGCCCGGAATTCCAGATCTGCGTGCGGCGCCAGGGGGCCGCAGGCGCACCGGTCGTAGCCGTCATCGGCGATTCGATCGCCCGATCGCTCGACCCGGGGTTTATGGACCTGGCCCATGCCCACGGCTGGACCTACGTCCTCGAGGCCTCCGATGGCTGTCGCGTCAGCACTCTCTTGACGTCGAGTGGCGGGGTCATCAAGCCCGGATACCAGCATTGCCACGACAACGTCCCGGGCCTCGAGCGCGACCTTCTCGCGACCTGGCACCCCGACCTCATCGTGGTCATCGATCGCGTCGAACGGACGGAGGCGATGGTGGATGGTCGGCCGCTGGAGGCTGGGACGCCCGAGTTCGGGGTTGTCTCGACCCAGGCCCTGACCGACTTCGCGCGGCTGATGACGGCCGGCGGAAGCCGGCTGGTGTTCCTGGAGTTGCCACCGGTGGTGCCGGACGGCTGTCTTGTGCCATCGCTGTTCGATGCCGCCCAGTGCCGGGTTCCCGTGAACTCCGATGCGGTCACGAACCAGGCCAACTCCATCTTCCGCGCGGTGGCCGCCGCCGTCCCCGGCGTGCACTCCATCTCGATTTCGGACGCGATATGCCCGGGCGGGAAGTGCTCCCCGGTCGTCGACGGACTGATGCTCCGGTACGACGGCAATCACTTCTCCGAGCCTGCGGCCGAGCACCTTGCGCCGGTGATCTACCAGCGCCTCGCCGCCGTCGGCGCCTTCGCGCCCGCTAAGTAGCCGGCCTCGGTCGGGTTCCGGCCATACCCGCCGCCCCGGCCGGCGCCGGCCGGCGGGTATGATCGCCGCTACTGACGTGGATGGCACCTGGCACGAGCCGGCAGGAGGAGCGGGAGTGAGCGAAAGCACCGGGTTCCCAGCGGTGCCGGCCGTCGCCGGCGACTCGAGCCGGCGCCTGCAGAGAGCGGTCGAATTCATGGGGAGCCCGGCCGGCCTGTCGGCGCTCGTGGCCGTGGTCGCGGCCGTGGTCCTGTGGCTGGTCATCCAGCCGCTCACCCGAGTCACCGCCGACACGGACGCGGCGGCCTCGGTCATGTACTTCCAGCGCATCTCCGCCGGCCACCGCCTGGAGGCCTTCTATCCGACGACGCCCAAGCCGCTCCTGACGCTCCTCTACGGCGTGGCCTGGTCACTGACCCACGATTGGCATTCCCTGGCCGTCATGACCCTTGTCGTCGGCTCTCTGGCGGTCGGAATGGCGGCTCGACTGGCGGCCCGGATGGGCGGGCTCCCGGCGGCCGCCTTCGTGGCCGTCGGACTGCTCGCCTGGCCGGCCTTTCGACTCGAAGTCGCCGACGCCAACTCGTTCGTGTGGGGTCTGGCCCTGTGGCTGCTGGCGGCACTCCTTATCACGGCCGACCGTCCGCGCCCCTTGGCTGCCGGGTTCGTGCTGATCCTGGCCGGCC
>CAZGUS010000025.1:0-23752 GCA_964529245.1 uncultured Anaerolineaceae bacterium | reverse complement strand
GCCGTGGCGGCTTCGCATCCACGCCCGACGAGGCCGGCTTCGGCGGTCCTGGCGGCTGGGACCAGGCAAGCTCGCCAGGGCGTCTCTAGCGACACGCGAAACCCCGGCCGTGCGGGGAGCTATCGACCCGGCTGAGACAATCTGAGCACCACCAATGGCGTCGCAGACAGGCGGGAGGAAGATGCGATGAGCGAGAAGAAACCGGACGATGAGTCCCTCGGGATCTTTCTGGGGGACCGCAGCCCGATCGCCGTGCCCCTGAAGCCGTTGCACGTGGGACCTGGCGAGCCCGGTCCTGCAGATGAGTGGAAGGTGCCGACGGAGCCCGCCGGTGCCGAGGACGATGTGAGCCTGGACCAGGTGCACTCGTCGGGCGGAGCGGTCCTGCCGCTCCCTCCAGCAAGTAAGGGGTAGCCGTTCGGACGCCGCGCGGCCTTGTGGCCCTTCTCGCCTCGCGAGGCAGCCGGTGACATTGGCGTACGCTCGCCGACGCGGCGATGACCTCCTCCGGCGTTGACGAACCTGCGAAACTTGCCGCTGGCCGTCGGGCAGCCGAAGCCGGCGCCGGCGGGAGCCACCTGGCGGACGGGTCGGGGGTGATGCGGATGCTGTCGAGACGCAAGATCTTCGTGGGGATCGTCTGCGTCCTCGCACTCACGGCCGTGATCGGCTGCATGCCCCGATCGGCGCTCCAATTCTCGCCCACGACCCTGCCCGACGCGCATGTCGGCTCCGCCTACGCCGCCACCATCACCGTCGCTCAGGCAGCGACGCCGGTGGGCGGAGTCTCGGTCCAGGACGGCGCACTCCCCGCGGGACTCGACCTCGCCCTGGCACAGGAGCCGATCAACACGATCCAGATCTCGGGAACGCCCAGCGTCGCCGGGACGTTCAACTTCAGCATCTACGTGTGGTGCTACGGCACGCAGGTCAGTGGGCAGACCGCCACCCAGGCATACACCCTGGTGGTGAAATGAACGGGGCTCTCGAACGGCCGGGCGGCCGGCGCAGGGATCGGCGAATGCTCGCCCTGGCAGGGCTGTTGGTCGTCGGGCTGGCAGCCGTCGGGCTTGTCGGCGTCGGGCTCGTGTTCAGTCGGTGCGACGCATCGGCGAGTTCGAGCGGCTCGCCGGTGTGTTTGGGCTCCGACGGCATCCCGACGCAGATCGACGGCCAGCGCGTGTACCGCGTCGGCGAACAGGCCGAGTGGCAGAACCTGAGCGGCGGCTTCCTGCTCGGCGGGTACGCGTACGACGAGGTTGAGTCGTGCCCGACCATTCTGCCGCAGCCGTCGGCCGAGGCCGATCTCCTGGGCCAGTGCGGCGGGATCAAGCTGGCGCCGGCCGCCAACGAGAACCAGGCCTTCGGCCTGCCCATGCTGGCGCCGGTGGGAACGGACCTGCTCGACGGCCTGAACGGCTGGCTTGGCGGGCCGGCGATCGTGATGCGCGTCCATACCCACGACCCGGAAGCCGCCGCGTGCAGCGCCGACAAGCGGGCCGCGTGCGAGTCGGCAGTCGTCGTTGAGGCGGTCGTCTGGTCGGCCAGGCCATCCGCGAACGCGACGCCGATTCCCGCCGTCACCTACGCCTGAGGACTGCGCGGCGAACCGCCCCGGCCCTAGTCCACGGCCACTCCGGTTTCGGCCGCGCCGCCGGCGTTCTCGCGCAGGGCCGCGGCCGTCATGTGGGTGCGGTTCACGAGGACCAGCCCGAAGTGGCTGATCACGCGCCGGTCGGCCAGCGAGCGCGCCGTAACCGTGGTCATCGGCACGAAGCGCGGATCGGGCGAATCGACGAACGTCATGATGTCAGTCTCCTGGAACAGGAAGATCGTGCCGGTCAGGGTGTGGCCGGCGGTGAAGATCACCAGTTCGCGAGGCACTCGCGGCATGAGCGGCCGATCCATGCCGCCGACCAGCCCGGTCTCGTCGGTGGAGACGTCGCCTTCCTTCTGAGCGACGAACGTGATCTCGTCCTGATTGACCATCAGCTCCGGCACGACAAGGCCGGTCGGGTCGCCGTTGCGGCGAAGGAGCTGTGCGCCCGTGAGCTTCACGAAGCCACGGTTGTGGTTGATCAGGTCCGACAGGCGGCTGAAGCGAAGCAGCGAGATTTCCCCGGACACTCGAAGGTGCGGCCCTACGAGCTCGATGGACTCGCATCGCTCCGGCCCGATCTCGCCTGGAGGACCGAGCGGATCTATCGGCCCAGCGCCCCATCCCATCATCTCTGGTCCCTCCGCTTCGTCGATGCCGTCTGGTCACGTCGATTGTATTGCTACGAAAAATCCGGCCATTTTCGGTAGCGTCTGCCGGTCCGGCGAGGCGCCGCCCAGGAGCCCACAGGCGCGATCCTGCTCAGACGCCCGGAGCGCCGCCGCTCGAGAATGCCGGGAGCTCGAACCAGAGCCGCGCTCCGCCGCCCGGCACATTCTCGGCGCCGACCCGGCCGCCCTGGACTTCGACCAGCGCCTTCACGATCGAGAGGCCCAGGCCGCTCGTGCCGGCGCTGCGGCTGTGCGACGGGTCGGCCTGGAAGAATCGCTCGAAGATCCGCGGCAGTGCCTCGGGCGGAATGCCCGGCCCGGTGTCCTGGATGGCGATGCGGATCGGGCGCCGGGCCGCGCTCTGGCGGGCCGGGCCGCGCCCTGGATCCGCCGCCGCTGGCGTTGCCACCAACCGCACCGTGCCCCCGTCGGGCGTGTGTCGAAGCGCGTTGTCGACCAGCGCCGTCACGATCTGGCGGGCCCGATCCGGATCCGCGTCGACCGCCAGCCCGGCCGGCGCGTCGACGGCCAGCGTCACGCCGGCGCCGGCCGCCCGCGCCTCGAAACCCGCGGCAACCGACGACAGCGTCGCGGCCACGTTCACTGCGGTCCGTTGCAGCGGCAGGTGGCCGCCTTCGGCGAGGCTGATGGTGCGCAGGTCGTCGACGACGCGGGCCAGCACGCGCGACTGATCTCGGATCGTCTCGATGTGGCGGCGGTCCGGCGTGTACACGCCGTCCAGGATCGCGCTC
Organism: uncultured Anaerolineaceae bacterium; assembly: GCA_964529245.1. Lineage (GTDB taxonomy): Bacteria > Chloroflexota > Limnocylindria > Limnocylindrales > CSP1-4 > Fen-1039. Next base: position 20,732 of record CAZGUS010000025.1, on the reverse strand, counting down.
GATGTCGCGTCGATCACAGCCAGCGGCGTCTTGAGCTCGTGGGCCGCATCCTGCAGGAAGCCGCGCCTGGACTCATCGGCGCGCTCGAGCTCGCCGGCCATCGAATCGAAGGTGCGGCCGAGCTGCCCGAACTCGTCGTGGCGGTCGGCCAGTCCCGAGCGCTCGGTCAGGTCTCCGCGGGCCACGCCGGAGGCCGCCGCCTCGAGCTTCGTCAGCGGCCGCACCAACCTCCCGGCGCCGAACAGACCGAGCAGCGAAGCCCCGGCCGCCGCCACGGCCGCGGCCACGATCAGGCGCAGGATCGTCGACTGCTGGGCCTGGCCGGAAAGCGGAGTGGGGGAGGATTGCTCCGCCCCGTCCTCGCTGTTGTCGTCTCCGGGGGCTGCCGATGCCCCTGATCCGGCGGTGGCGGCGGCAGTGACGCCGGGGGCGTTGTCGTTGTCCAGCTCACTGAACCCCTGGCCGACGATCGTGGGCGTAGCGAGCGCGACGATCGCCGCCGTGGCGAGGGCCACCAGGGCGAAGCCGACCGCGATCCGCCAGCGCAGGCTCACGTCGACCCTACCGGCTTCAGGTCGGCTCGGGCGACCGGGCCGCGCGGTAGCCGACGCCTCGAACGGTCTCGACGTAGGCCCCGCCGTCGGAGCGCGGGCCGAGCTTGGCGCGCAGGTTCTTGATGTGGCTGTCGATCGTCCGGTCGAAGACGTCGAACGACTCGCCGAAGACCCGCTCGCCGATCTGCTCGCGCGTCCAGACGCGGCCCGGCTGTTCGGCCAGCGCCGCCAGCAGGTCCAGTTCGGTTCGCGTCAGGGGCACTGTGGCGCCGCCGCGCACGACCTCGCGGCCGTCCAGATCGATCGTCAGGTCGAAGAGCGTCGTGGCCGGCCGCGGCGTCATCCCCGGAGCGGCACCGCCGGCCGCCATCGGCATTCCGGACGCAACGGCGACCGCCGGTCCCGGTCGACCGAAGCGCCGCAGCACTGCCCCGACGCGAGCGACCACCTCGCGCGGCTCGAAGGGCTTGGTGACGTAGTCGTCGGCGCCGAGCTCCAGGCCGGCCACGCGGTCGATGACGTCGTCGCGCGCGGTCAGCATCACCACGCCCACCGACGAGCCTTCGCTGCGCAGCGTCCTCAGGATGTCGAACCCGGACCGCAGCGGCAGCATCACGTCGAGAACGAGCAGATCCAACCCGGCGGTTCGCGCCAGCTCGAGGGCGATCTCTCCGTCCGGCGCCTCGAGGACTTCGTAGCTCTCGCGCTCGAGGTACGCGCGCACGACGGCACGGATGTGCGGCTCGTCGTCGGCGATGAGAATCCGAGATCCCATCCGCACACGATAGCCCAGCCGGAGCCGGGCGGCGTGTCATCGTCGCCCACGGTTCGCTGCCGTGGGCCTAGCGGCCAGGATCCGCGATCGTCCAATAGTTCTCGCGGATGATCGCGGGCGCCGCGAAGCCGCGGCGACGGAGAGTTGCGGTCGCCGCCTCGACCATCTCGGGGTTGCCGCAGATGTAGGCGACGGTTGAGTCCGGCAGGAGGGCCAGCCGGTCGCAGACGCTGTCCAGGATTGCCTCGGTTCGGCCGACGGCGCCGGTCCAGCCGGCATTCGCGGGATCGGCCGGGCGCGACACGGTGGGAACGTAGAGGAGCCGCGAACTGGCGGCCCAGTCCTCCAGGCGATCGCGGTAGGCGAGCTCGGTCGCGTACGACGCGCCGTGGACGACGACGATCCCCGGACGACTCGGCGCGCCTTCTCCCGGATCGGAGCCGTTCATCAGCGCCTCCGACATGGAGATGAACGGCGCCAGCCCCGTTCCGGTCGAGATGAACAGGTGTGTTCGGCGGTCGTCCGGCTGGAGGGTGAAGAGCCCTTTGGGCGGGCCAAGCCAGACGCGCGTTCCGTCGGCCGCGTCCCAGAGGTGCGGGGTGAAGCTGCCCGAGCCGACGCGCCGAACAAGGAACTCGACCTCTTCTGTAGCTCCGGCGGCCGAGGCGGTCGAATAGGGACGCTGCAGCAATGCGCCATCGACCACGAGCCCGAGAGCGAAGTACTGCCCGGGCTTGAAGGCCGGCACGCCGGCGTCGGGCCGCACGACGAAGCGAGCGATCGAGGGCGTCAGGTCCAGGCGCGACACCAGGGTGGCGTTGGCCGCGATCTCGCGTCGCCGCGCCGGGAGCGGCTCAACCAGGCCGCCCGGAGGCGGACCGATGAAGGGTCGAGGTCCCAGCGTGGGCGGACCCAGCGGAGGGCGCACGCCGAGCGGCGAGACCGGCGTCGCGGGAGCCGCCGTCGGCCCCAGGTGCATGTTCGGCGTTTCCATCGGCGTTGCCTCAGCCGGCCGGGGCCGGCATGTATGCGTCGATCGCGGAGCGGGCCTGGCCCGGATCGGCGTACCACGTCGCGTCCACCCAGGCGAAGCCGGCCCATTCGCCCGGCAGGCTGTCGGCCCTGAAGATGGCCTTGTTCGGGCAGGCCGACTCGCACGAGCCGCAGTCGATGCAGTTGTCCGGGTCGATGTAGAACTTGCGGTCTCGCCTGGGATCGGCGGTGATGCAATCCACGGGGCAGACCGCGACACATGACTGATCCATCTGGTCGATGCAGGGTTCGGCGATCACGTAAGCCATCGGAAACCTCCTGGAGTGGGATCGAGATCAGTCGTAGGTCGGTCCCTGGATCGGCGGTTCGAGAGGAGACGCCGGGCGACCGGAGGGGACGCGATCGCCCGGGAAAGGGGTGGGTGCGCGAGCAATGAGCGGACTCATCGCCACCGGCCGATCCGATTCGGAGCCGGACATATGGGCGGCGACGGAAATCACGATTCGGTAGACGAGCAGGAAGACGGCGGTCGCCCCTGGAACCAGGTACAGCCAGAACGCCCACGCTGCCCCGGCGTCGGAGCCGGCCATGACGCCGTGCCCGATGGCGCCGATGAACACGAGGAAGGTGAGGTAGTGCAGTAGACGCCAGGCGCGCTGGCCGATCTGGCGGCGAACGTAGAAGCTGGCGGTGATGACGGCCAGGCCGTAGAAAGTCAGCTGGCCGATGCCGACCCAGACCGCGGCGTAGGGCGAGGCGAACGGGACGAGGATGGCCCGCGGAGTGAAGGCGAAACTCTGATCGGCCAGAAGCACGGTCGCGTGAAGGATCGCCAGCACGAAACCGACGACGGCCAGGTCCTTGTGGAGGGCGAAGCTGACCGGCCGGTGGGCGATGGCGTCCAGGATCTTGGTGGACAGCAGCAGTCCGTACAGGACGGAGCCGGCCACCACGAGGTACGCCAGGAAGCCGAGAGTTCGGGCCGTATACCAGGCCAGCAAACCCGGTTGAAGGGCCGCCACGGCGCCGAGGCGCATCAGGGCGGTCGGGGCGGTGGCACCGATCACTGCTCCGATCGCCAAGGCCGCGACGACCCACAGGACGTACCGAAGCCACTTCGGCAGGCCGCGGTATGTCGGGCCCGCCGCCCGGTTGGGGCGGGGAGCCGCCCCGGGGCGCGCAAGTGACGGGCGGGCCAGCGGCAACGCCGGGCTCGACATCGCAACGGACGGCATCGCGGCCGGCGGGGCCGCGGCCTGGCCCACCGGAGCTCGCGTGCCGAGAGGCGTCAGCATCGGCGCCCGCACCGACGGCCTGTCCATGCCCCGGCCGATTTCGCGCACGAACGAGCGCGACCGCAGCGGTGTCTGGGGGGTGCGGTTGGGGTCTGGCGGGAGCATAGCGCGAGTCTCAGCTTGCCAGCAGCGGCAGCGTCCGGGGAAGGGCGAGTGCTTCGCCGCGCTCGGTCAGGAGAATGGCGCCGCGAACGCCGGCTCGCTCCAGGAGCGCGAAGCCGTGCGCGCTGCCGGCGATGACGGCCGCCTTGGCCAGCGACTCGGCCCGCAGGGCGGAGCCGGCGATCACCGTCGCCTGGATGACGTCGCTGACGGCCGGCCGTCCGGACCGCGGGTCGATGAGGTGATGGCTGACGTTGCCTTCCACGGTCCAGCGATGGATCGACGTGCCGGACGTGGCCACTCCCCATGTCATCGGGAATCCGTCGGGGGCCGTCAGGCGCAGCACGGCCAGGGCGGCGTCAGGTGAACGCGGGTCGTCGACAGCCAGCTCCCACATCCTGCCCGGAGCGCAGCGGATCGCGAGGTCGCCGTCGGCGTCGATGACGACGCTCGGCCACGCCGCGAACAGACGCAGCGCCCGATCGGCGATCCAGCCCTTGCCGACTCCGCCGAGGTCGAAGCGCACACCCGGCGGGCGCCGGACGACCGCGCTGCCGTGCCGGCCGGGCGCGATCGACCAATCGAAGGCGCGCGAAGAATACTCGGCTTGGCCGGGGAGCCTGGGATCGCCCGCCGGGCCAGCGTACACGCCGCCCTCGGCCGCCAATCTTGCGTCCAGGAGTGTGATGTCGGTCAGGCCCTCGGACTCTTCGAAGGCCTGTCCGCCGGCCCGCAGTGCGGTAGCCAGGGTGGGCCGCACCGGGACGTCGTCGCCCGGATCTGCGTTGAGCCGCGCCAGGTCGGACGCGTCCGTGTGGCGGGTGAGTCGCGCGGCCCATCTCTCGATCCGCTCGACCGCGACCGCAGAGGCACGAGTCGCCGCGGCCGATCCGGCAATGGCGACCGTGGCCGCGTCCAGGTTGACGACCAGCCGGCCGCCCATCGACTTCGCGAAGTGGCTGAAAGGGTCGATCGGCACGGTTGCCGCGGCCGGCATCCCGACTGTGGCCCGCGAGACGCCCCCGAAGTGTGGGCGGCGCCTCGGGAGGTCCGTGGCGATCATGGGATGACCTTGCCGGACTGGGTCGTGCGGATGATGATCGGCTTCTGGGCCGCGGCCTTCTGAGCGGGCGCCGGCACCGTGATCACGACCGACGTCGGAAGCGGGCCGGACGGGTTGACGACCATGGCGCCGGGAGGGGCCGTCTGCCCGGGCTTGAGCTGGATGTACTGAATCGGCTGCTGGACGGAGATCGGCGTGCCGGTTGCGGAGACCGTCGATTGCTGTTGCTGCGCATCGCTGATCGTGGTGACGACGGCCGGTTTGGCGGGCACGACTATGGCGGTCAGCAGCGCGGAGACGGCCGCCAGGCCGCCGGCGAAGAATGCGATCCGCATCGGTCGCGGGTCGGGCTTCGCTTTGGCCGGGTGGGCGCCGCCGGCTGCGGCAGAGCGCGAGGCCGGGGCCGGCATCGGTCCGGTTCGAACCAGAGGCGAGAGTCGAGTCGGGAGAAGCTCGTTGTCTTCCATCAGTTATCTCCCCCGCCGCCACCGCCATCGTCGCCGCCCGTGGGGCCGGGCACGACCACGTGCACGACCGGCGGCGGCTTGGGTTTCGATGCCTTCTTCGCCGGCGCGGAGACGTGGATCACGGCCGGCGTCGGCATCGGGTTTATGTAGACCGTCTCGGGTGCCAGCGTCGGCGTCGGACCGGGGGTGGGATCGGCAGTGGCCGGCACGGTGGCTTGCACGGCTACGGGGGCCACCGAACTCCTGGCACCCAGGTAACCCTGAGCGACGAACGCGCCGGCGACAGCCGCGACTGTGGCGAAGCTGGCAACGGTCACACCTACGCGGTGGATCGAATTCATCGAGATCACCTCATCTCGCGGTGACGGCATGCCCCAGTGGTGGATGAGGGATGCCTATCACTATGACTGCGAGTGAATATTCCCCGATCCGGCCGTAGCCACCGTGGAGTGAAGATGGAGGCTGAATGGAGGTTGCGTGGAGGGCTCATCAGGTGAAACGAGACGTGAAGATCGTGCCTGGTGACGGTTGCGGCTTTGATACCTGAAGTAGCCGCTAGCCATTGTCGGTGCCGCCATCGTCGCCACCGCCCCGCACCACGACGTGAATCACGGGAGGCGGCGGCAGGGTGGCGACCGGTGCTGCCACCTGCCCCGGTGTCGGCTGCGGGTTGACGTAGACGATCTGGGGCGTCGTTGGAGCGGCCTGGATCGCCGCTGCCTGAGCGGCCTGCAGCGTGGCCTGCTGCTGTGCCTGCTGCGCCGTAGAGTAGCCCTGAACCACGAGGGCTCCGGCCACTACCGCGGCCGTGGCAATCCCGGCTACGGTCACTCCCACGCGATGGATCGAGTTCATCGCTTTCTCCTGGCTGCTTGTGCCCGGCGGCTTCGTCCGAGTTGGGATTCTGCCGGCCGCTCGGTATGGACGAGTCTCGGGCCCGGGCGTGGAGCGGCGGTGGAGCGCGGGTGGAATGCCCGTGGATTGCCCATGTGCGCGCGATGGACGTTCCGTGGACGGCGGCTCCGGCGGGCCCGTGGTGGGGCCGCAGAAGTGGCCGGGGCGGGCGAGACCGTGGCGGTGGCGGGGCCGGGGCCGTGGCGCGCTCTATCGGCGCGCGCTGAACTCGGCCACGAAACGGCGGACCGGCGGGTCGCCGGCCTCGACGGCTTCGTCCAGATGCGCAAGTTCGAGGCCCGGCGCGAGAAAGCCGTCCAGTTCGCGACGGGTGAGGGGCCAGGGCATCAGGCCCTCCGGATCCTCGGGATTGCGGGCGCGCGCCGCCACGAGCAGGCTGCCGCCGGGGGCGACCATGCCGCCGATCGATCGGGCGCACGCCGCCCGGGCCGAGCCGGGCAGAACCTGGACGGTGTAGGCCTCGAAGACGAGGTCGAAGGCTCGGGACCAGCCGGGCGGCGAGGCCAGCACGTCTGCCACTTCGTACTGCACCGCGGACCCTGGGAAGCGGGCCTGGCACCGGGCGATGGCGGTGGGTGCGACGTCGAAGGCGGTCACGTCCAGGCCCGCGGCTGCCAGGAGCTCCGCGTCGTCGCCGTAGCCGCAGCCGACGACCAGGGCCCGCCCCGCAGGGGGCGAGATGCGGCGGCGCAGCCAGTCGACGAGATACGGGTTCGGCTCGAGGTCCACCCAGGAGATGCGAAAGCCGTCGCGCTCGGACTCGACGTACAGCTTCTCGAACCAGCCGGTGACGTCACCCCGGGCGATCGAGTCGCGGGCGAGTTCCCTGGCGTGGGCTCGCGGGTCGGGCACGGCCGGCTCCGAATTCAGAAACGCCAGGTCGGGCGACCTGGCGTTTCGGCGTTTCGATTGATGGCGCCCGAGCCTAGGGCTTCTTGGCCGCCGGCTTGGCTGCCTTTTCCTTGGCGGCGGACTTGGGAGCCGCTGCCTTTGCTGCGGGCTTGGCGGCCGGCTTTTCGGCCTTGGCGGCCGACTTTGCCGGAGCCTTGTCCTTGGCCGCCGGCTTGGCTGCCTTTTCCTTGGCGGCGGCCTTGGGAGCCGCTGTCTTGGCTGCAGGCTTGGCGGCCGGCTTTTCGGCCTTGGCGCCCGACTTTGCCGGAGTCTTTTCCTTTGCGGCGGCCTTCGGGGCTGCCTTGACTACCCTGGCGGCGGTCCTGGCGCGAGGCGCCTCGACCGGAGCTGCAGCCGCTGCGGTGGCCGCGTCGGCTCGAGCTGTCTTGGACAGCGCGGCGCGAGCCTTGCCGGCGGCGGTCTGCGGGCCCTTGGCCTTGACGGCCTTGCCCGATGCGATTCTGGTGCGGGCGGCCTTGACGGCGGCGGCGGTGCCGGTGGTCTTGGCCGTGCGACCCGTCGTCTGAACGGTGTCACCGGCGTCGAGGGCGTTGAGCCTCAGAACGAGGCGCGACTTGCGGCGCGCGGCGTTGTTGGGGTGGATCGCCCCGACCTTCGCGGCCTTGTCGAGGGCGCTCATGGCCTGCGCCAACGCCTCGGCGGTATCGCCTTCGGCAGCGCCGGTCGCGACCTTGATGGCATTGGTCGCGAACGTCTTCGCCGCGCTCCGGCGCGGTTGATTGATGGCCCGCCGGCGCTCTGCCTGGCGGACCCGCTTGATCGCTGACGGCGTGCGGGCGCCGGTCCAGCCTCGGGGCGTCTTGGCCAAAGTTCGAAGACCTCTATGCTGCAGAAGGAAGCGACAGGCAGGCAGCGTAACGCCACCCGGCGCGACGGTTGATGGTACCAGAGTCCGCGCAATGCGCGTGCGGGAACATTACGCCCGCGAAAGGGGAACGGGCGGGGAGCCGGCGCCGACCGCAGGTACCGGGCGTCGGGACGTCGGGAGTCGGGCCTGCTCTCACGAGGGGGATTGGCCTATCCTTCGGGCCCACGGCGCTCATCGATGACCTGTGCTGCCCGGCGTGCCGCCCGGCGCACCCATGGGAGGCTTTCGTGAACATCATCGACGTCGAAGGAATCGGTTCTGTGTATGCAGCCAAGCTCGAGGCTGCCGGGGTGAGGACGACCGACGACCTGCTGGCGCGGGGCGCGCGGCCCAAGGGTCGCGAGGAGCTGGGGACGTCGACCGGGATCGCCCACGCCCTGGTTCTCAAGTGGGTCAACCGCGTCGACCTCTACCGCGTCAACGGCATCGGTTCCGAGTACTCCGACCTGCTCGAGGTCGGCGGTGTCGACTCGGTGCCGGAGCTGGCCCAGCGAAATCCTGCCAACCTGACGACGACCCTGGCCGAGGCCAACTCGGTGCGCAACCTGGTCCGGCGGCTGCCCTCGCTGGAGACGGTCACCGACTGGGTCGAGCAGGCGAAGAAGCTGCCGAGGGTGGTGGAGTACTAGCCGCCCTGAGCCGCGCACCGCGTGGGATGCCATCTTGGTGAGACACGAGCTAGTGGGGCGCCCACCACGGCCACCACTGCGGCACTCCCGAGGGACAGCTCTGAACGCTTCCCTGGTCGAAGACAGCCTTCGAGGTGCGGCCGAAGCCCCACACGTTCATCTGCACATAGAGGGTCACCGCCGTTAGCGCCAGCACGACCAGCAACCCGAGCGCCGGGTGGACTCGCGTCGCGAGCAGCGCAAGAACCAGGACGACGGCCGACGCAACGAAACCCCCGATGAGGAATTCCCCCGAGAAGGAAAGCTCCCACGAGGAGTCCAGGTCGACGCCGCAGTCGGACGACGCGGTTGCCCAGAGTCTGGTTCCGAGCCAGGCTGCGAGCGAGGAAAGCGCGATCGCAAGCAGCCCGACGAGCAAGTAGCCAAGACACCCCGTTCGATGGCGTTCGGCGTCGCCGCCACTCGAAACTGCGGGCAGACCCATGAGCTCCTCCGACGCCGCCGTCGGTGGACGGGCGTCCGGACATGATGGCATGACTGACGAACGTGGAAGCCCGCTAAACTCGCCAGGTGACCGACCGAATCCCCCAAGCTCGCCTGCGCAACTTCAGCATCATCGCCCACATCGACCACGGCAAGACGACGCTGTCGGATCGCTTGCTGGAGCTGACGCACACCATCGACCCGCGGCAGATGACGAGCCAGATGCTCGACTCCATGGACCTGGAGAAGGAGCACGGGATCACCATCAAGGCGCGGGCGGTCCGGCTCGAGTACACGGCCGCGGACGGCCTCGTGTACGGGCTCAACCTGATCGACACCCCCGGCCACGTCGACTTCAGCTACGAGGTCAGCCGCAGCCTGCAGGCGTGCGAAGGCGCGATCCTGGTCATCGACGCGACCCAGGGCATCGAGGCGCAGACGCTCGCCAACGTGCACCTCGCGCTCAAGCAGAACCTGGTCATCATCCCGGTCCTCAACAAGATCGATCTGCCGTCGGCCCAGGTCGACGTGGTCATCGACGAGCTCGAGAACGTCCTGGCGATGCCGCGCGAAGAAGTGCTGCTGGCGTCTGCCAAGGACGGCACCGGCGTCGCCGAAATCCTCGAAGCGATCGTGCAGCGGGTCCCGCCTCCGAAAGGCGACCCGGAAGCCCCGCTCCAGGGCCTGATCTTCGACTCGCACTACGACCCCTACAAGGGCGTGATCGTCTACATCCGGCTCGCGCAGGGAACGCTCCATGGGCACGACATCATCCGCCTGATGGGTTCGGGCGCGGAGGCGGAGCTCGTCGAGCTCGGCTTCTTCCGGCCCCAGCTCGTCCCGATCCCGGAGCTGCACGCCGGCGACGTCGGCTACGTGGCGACCGGGCTCAAGAGCGTTCGCGAGGCCCAGGTCGGCGACACCGTGACGACGGTCGCGAATCCGGCCGACCATCCGCTGCCGGGCTACCAGCCGGCCAAGAGCCTCGTGTTCGCGGGCATATACCCGGTCATGGGCTCGGATTACCCGCTGCTGCGGGACGCCATGGAGAAGCTGCACCTCAACGACGCCAGCTTCAGCTTCGAGCCCGAAAGCTCGGTCGCGCTTGGCTTCGGATTCCGCTGCGGCTTCCTCGGCCTGCTGCACATGGAGATCGTGCAGGAGCGCCTCGAGCGCGAGTTCGGCCAGGAGCTGATCGCCTCCGCCCCGTCCGTCCAGTACAAGATCGTGCTGATCAACAACCAGGGCACCGTCGACGTCGACAACCCGTCCAAGATGCCCGACGCGGGGATCATCGAGGAGATTCTGGAGCCCTGGGTCAAGCTCGGGATCGTGACCCCGACGACCTACATCGGCACGCTCATGGAGCTGGCCAAGAACAGGCGCGGCAGCTTCCTCGACATGGAGTATCTGGACCCCAAGCGCGTCATGCTCAACTTCGAGCTGCCGCTGGGCGAGGTCATCGTCGACTTTTACGATCAGCTCAAGACGCGCACCCAGGGCTACGCCTCGATGGAGTTCGAGGAGATCGGATATCGCGCCGCCAACCTGGTCAAGGTCGACGTGCTGGTCGCGGGCGAGCCGGTCGACGCCCTGTCGGTCATCGTCCACCGCGATCGAGCGCAGGCCATCGGGCGCGAGCTGGTCCACCGGCTGCGCGGCTTGATACCGCGCCAGATGTTCGAGATCGCCGTGCAGGCCGCCATCGGCTCGAACGTCATCGCCCGCGAAACCGTCGCCGCCATGCGCAAGAACGTTCTCGCAAAATGCTATGGCGGCGACATCACCCGCAAGCGTAAGCTGCTGGAGAAACAGAAAGAGGGGAAGCAGCGGATGAAGCGGGTGGGGTCCGTGGAGATACCACAGGAAGCCTTCCTGGCGGTGCTCCGAATGGACGAGGTATGACCTCGGACCAGTTTCGAATAATCCTGGCCACCGTCCTGTTGCTGGCGTTGATCCTGCTCCGGCTGCAGTCCGAATCATTCGGTGCCGCAGAGTTCGACGAGCCGGGCAATCGCTACCAGCGCGGGTTCTGGACGCGCCTCTGCTGGTACGCGCTCGGTCTGGGGTTTCTGGCGGCGATCTACTACGTCCACCCGCAGCCGCACTACATCCTGTTCCTGGTCGTCGGGAACCACGTCGACGTCCTCACCTTTGGGCTGTCGCTGGCCGCCATCGGCGCGGTCCAGGCCGCCGCCTTCGCCTGGTACCGATACGGCTACCTGCGGCTGCCGGCGCCGTCGGCGTACCCGGGCGCGGCGATCAACTCGATCGTCACCGCCGTCATCGACGAAGCCGCGTTTAGAGGGGCGCTCCAGGGCATGCTGCTGGCCGCCGGCCTGCCCGACGGCAGCTCCATCCTGATTCAGACGATCGTCTACGTCCTGGCCACGCGCATGGCGGCCCCGGGCCGGCATCGCTACATGCTGCTTCTGACGCTCGGGATCGGCCTGGCCTGCGGTTGGGCCACCGTTCGAACGGGCGGCATCGGGGCGGCGATCCTGGCCCACACGGTGACGACGTTCGCGCTGTTCGTCTGCACCGGCCATGCCGGCCAGGTCCGACGCGGCCCCGAGCCTGACGAGATCGAGGCGCTGCGCCGGCCCGAAGGCTGGCACGACGTCCGACGCTCGGACGAGGCGCCCGGCGGCGACGCCGCCCGGTAGCAGGGACCGGGGCGAGGCGAGCGACCCGCGCCGAAGCTGCGCGCCGAGTGGCTCGCCGGGCGGCCGGTTTGCGTGCGGCCGGCGGGACCCGGCTACGCTCTGACGGTGAGCTCGCCTCAGCCGCCCGTCGCCCTGTACATCCACCTTCCGTTTTGCGTGGCCCATTGCCCCTACTGCGACTTCGTGGTCTATGCCGGCAGCGCCGCGAGGGGGCCGCGCGCCAGGACGGAGCGGCTCTACCAGGCCGTCGCCCGCGAACTGGAACTGCGGGCCGACGTACTCGACGAGCGGTTCGGCCGACCGGCCGAGACTGGCCCGGGCCTGCCGGCCGAGCGCGGTCTGCCCGCCGAGGTCGGCCCGCGCGGCCCGCTGGGCAGCGTGTACTTCGGCGGCGGAACGCCGTCATTGATCCCGGCCGAGTGGCTCGAGCGGCTGCTCGCGACCGTGCGGCGCCGTTACGGGCTCCGCCCCGACGCCGAGGTCACGCTCGAGGCAAATCCCGGCCCGGACGAGCGGGGCGATCTGACGGCCTTCGCGGCGGCCGGCGTCAACCGCGTCTCGTTCGGGGCCCAGAGCATGGACGGCACCGAGTTGCGACGCCTCGGCCGGCGCCACTCCCCGGCAGACGTGGCCGCGGCGGTGGCCGAGGCACGCGCGGCCGGCATCGGCTCCGTGAACCTCGACCTCCTGTACGACGTCCCGGGCCAGACGGTCGCCGCCTGGGAAGCGACGCTGCGCGCCGCCCTCGAGCTTCGCCCGGACCATCTGTCGATCTACGCCCTGACGCTCGACGACCCCGATGCGGAGGGCCTGACCGGTGAGATCGGCGATCACCTTCCCACGGTCCCGGGCGCGAGGCGGTGGCGGGAGACGGCCCGCCGCGAGCAGGATGACGACAGAGCCGCGGACCAGTACCGCGCCGCCACGGAAACCCTCGCCGCTGCCGGCTGGCGCGGTTACGAGATATCCAACTGGGCGCGGCCCGGCCACGAAAGCCGCCACAACCTGGCGTACTGGGAGCGCCGGTCGTACGAAGCGGTCGGGCCGGGCGCGCATGCGTTCGACGGGACGGTCCGGCGCTGGAACGCGGCCGCGCTGGAGCCGTACATCGCCGCTCTGCTGCCGGCCGAGGGCGACGGGTCGGTCCCGCCGGGCGATCGCGAGACCGTTTCCGAGCGAACGGCCGTCGCCGAGAGCTTGATCCTGGCGCTGAGGCTGGATCGGGGAGTGCCGGCGTCTCTGGCCGTGGCGCCGGCCGCGGCGGACGCCTTCGCCTGGGGCCGATCGAACGGACTGGTCGAGGCAATCGATCTCGACGGCGAAGGTCGCCTGCGCCTCACTCTTCGCGGCCGCCTTCTGAGCAACGAACTCTTCGAGCGGCTCCTCTAGGCCTCGCCCGGACCCCATTCAAGCCGGCCATCTCCGCCGAATGAGCCGTCCGTGGATGACCGAGTTGGCAAAGAATCGTGACAACGGGCGGAACGCAAACAGAGGTTTGTTGTGTGCCGCACCAATTGGGGTATGATTGGCCCAGTGAGACCGGCCAACCCTTGACGGCGCGAGCACACGTATGCTACATAGGTATGCATTGATGGTCGCCCAAGACGCAAGGTAACCCGGGTTTGCTCCGGGCAAGGCAGGGTGTGCCCAACAGCCGAGTCCTCGACGCCCAAACGAGGAGCTAGCGACTTTGGCATTAAGGATCCGCGCGGAGATCGCGCAGGGTGAGATCAGACGTCGGAATCTGAGCCGAATTCTCGGTCAGCTACACCTGCGCGGCTCGATGACGCGCTCCGAGTTGGTGCTCAGCCTGGGCGTCAACAGGAGCACGGTGGCTTCACTGGTCGCCGAGCTTGCGGCCCGCGGTCTCGTCCTGGAGCGCGCCAGGGACCGGACGCTGCCTCAGTCCGCGCCCGGCCGGCCGTCGCCCATCGCCGAGCTATCCGCCGACGGGCCGGCCGTTCTGGCGCTCGAGTTCTCGACGGACTGGATTCGAGCCGCTGTCATCCGGCTCGGCGCCTCGGTCGTCGCTTCCGCGGAGATAGATCAGGCTCTATCGGCTTCAAGCCTCGCCTCGACGCTGGACGAAGCCTATGAGCTGGTCGCCCGGATGTTGGACCAACTGCCCAGGCGGCCGCGCCTCGTGGCCATCGGCGTGTCCGTGCCGGGGGTCGTGCGGGCGGAAGACGGTCACGTCTTCCACGCGCCAAACCTGGGATGGCATGACGTTCCGCTGGGGGCGATGGTTCGCCGGCGTTTCGACTCCCTCGGCGTGCCTGTATTCGTGGGCAACGACGCCGATCTGGCGACCTGGGCGGAACACCTCCGCGGCTCCGGAAGAGGGACCGACGACTTCATCTGCCTGTGGGGCGAGGGTGGTCTTGGGGCGGGAGTCGTTGTCGGCGGACGCGCGCTTATCGGAGCGGCCGGTTATGCTGGCGAGGTCGGGCATATGGTCATCGACCCCGACGGCCCCGAATGCCGTTGCGGTTCGCGCGGCTGCTGGGAGTCCAAGCTCGGCGAAGAGGCGCTATTGGTGCGATCAGGACGCGACCCCTCGGGTGGCAGCGCGGCCGTCTCGGACTTGCTCGCAGCGGCCGCCACGGGCGACGTGCGAGCGCTCGATGCCATGGCCGAATCGGGTCGCTGGTTGGGCATAGGGATCGCCGGGTTGGTGAACATCTTCAACCCGTCGCGAGTGGCGCTCGGCGGCTTGAACGCCCGCATCTACCCGTATTCGAAGGAAGCGCTCCTGCGGGAGCTCAATGCGCGAGCGATGCCGGCGCCGCGCGCCATGCTCGAGCTGACGACGGCTCGGCTGGGCGCTGACGCGCTGCTCATCGGCGCATCGGAATTAGCATTCGCCCCTATCCTTCAGGACCCAACGATCGTCCCGCTGTCGGGCGATCCGGATCCTGTCGATTTCCGGCGGCGAGCCGGTCCACCTCTAGACAGGTGGAGCGTGGCCGAGCCGGCGCAAGGAGGTGATGGAAGGCCCAAGTTTTCAGGGCAACTTTCCCTGAGCACTGTCTGACGGCATAGTGTTTCCGCGCGACCTACCAGCGCGCGGGCCATCAGACAAGCAACACACTGGCAAGGAGGAGTCTCGTCTTGGATACCAGGAAGCTCGCAGCATCGTTCGTTGCCGTCGCCGCCCTCGTGGCCGGCTGCTCGGCGTCGGCTACGCCGACACCCGCTCCGACCATGGCGCCGACGGCTGCGCCCAGCGCGGCCGGCGTGTCGATGGCCGTCACCGACTTCACGCCCGATTTCTCGGCTATGGCCAAGCTCACTTCCGTGACCGCCGCCGGTTCCGGCCTCGTGGGCGTGATCATGCCGGACACGACGTCGTCGACCCGGTGGGTCTCGTTCGACGCC
Source organism: uncultured Anaerolineaceae bacterium (assembly GCA_964529245.1). Taxonomy (GTDB): domain Bacteria; phylum Chloroflexota; class Limnocylindria; order Limnocylindrales; family CSP1-4; genus Fen-1039. The sequence continues at coordinate 5,632 of CAZGUS010000025.1, read as the reverse complement.
CCGTATCTCACCCAGGCCTTCACGGCCGCCGGGTACAAGTCCACTGACTTCAAGATCGACAACGCTCAGGGCGTCGACGCCACCGAGCTGTCCATGGCCCAGGCCGACATCACCAACGGCGCAAAGGTCCTGGTCATGGCCCCGATCGACAGCACCGTCGGCAATCAGATCCAGGCCTACGCGGCCGCTCATGGCGTGGCCATGATCAGCTACGACCGAGCCACCTTCCAGGGCACCAACACGTACTACGTCAGCTTCGACAACGTGCAGGTTGGCAAGCTCATCGGTAAGGGCTTCATGGATTGCGTCACCGCGTGGAACGTCAAGTCCCCGAAGGTCTTCACCCTTGACGGCGGCCAGGACACCGACCCGAACGCGATCGACTTCGCCAAGGGCTACAACAGCGTGGTCTGGGGCCAGTCCGTGGCCCAGGTCGCGCCCGGTGCCACCAACAGCGCCGGCATGACGCTGGTCAACGAAGTGCTCACCCCCGGCTGGACCAACTCCACCGGTGGAACGATCTTCTCGCAGCAGTACACCGCTCACCCGGAGATCAACGCCACGATCGAGGCCAACGACGGCCTCGGCAACGCGGTCATCGGCGATCTCAAGGGTAAGGGTGTCCCGGCCAACACTGTCCCCACGACGGGCCAGGACGCGACTCTCCAGGGCATGGAGAACGTGCTTCAGGGCTACCAGTGCGGTTCCGTCTACAAGCCGATCTACCTCGAGGCCCAGGACGCTGTCGCGGTTGCCACGTATCTGCGCGCCGGCCAGACCCCGCCCGCCAGCCTCATGAACGGCACGACCACTGATCCCAAGGATTCCACCATCACCGAGCCCGCGTCCCTCCTGACCCCGCTCTGGGTCAACGGCGCGAACATGGAAGCCACCGTTATCAAGGACAAGTTCGTCTCCGTGACGGACCTCTGCACCGCCGTTGGCGCGGACGTCTGCACCAAGGCCAACATCTCCTAGTCCGCAGCAAGTCGCGGGGGCCGATACGCGAAAGCGTTTAGGCCCCCGAGGCGTCGCCCGTGCCGCATCCGTACCACACGGGTGCGGCACGGCGCTACCATCGAACATCGAACCGGAAACCGACATGGGGCCGCTGCGCTACTGCAGATGGGAGTTACACAGGTGACATCGAATGGCATGGCCGGCGATCCCGGTCGTCCCGAGACGCGGGGCTCGGCGCAGCCTCAGGGGAGCGGTGGAGCCCAGCCGCAGGAGGGGAAGCGGGAGGGTGTCGCTTCGGGCTCACAGAGTGAGCCGCTGCTGAAGCTCCGGGGTATCAGCAAGCATTTCGGCGCCGTCCAGGCGCTCTATGGCGTCGACCTCGACCTTCCCGCCGGACAGGTGACCGCCCTCTGCGGCGACAACGGCGCCGGCAAGTCCGTACTTACCAAATGCATCGCCGGGATCCATCAGCCGGACCAGGGCGAGATGTTCTTCGAGGGCAAGCAGGTCCACATCCGCAGCCCGCGGGATGCCGCGTCGCTGGGGATCGAGACCGTCTACCAGGACCTGGCCCTGGCGGACAACCTCGACATCGTCCAGAACATGTTCCTGGGCCGCGAGCGATTGAGCGGCATATTCCTTAATGAAGACGACATGGAGCGGGCCGCCGCCGCCACGCTGGCCGGCCTGCACGTGACCACTGTGCGCTCGATCCGCCAGCCCGTCGCCACGCTCTCGGGCGGCCAGCGGCAGTCGGTCGCGGTCGCCAAGGCCGTCATGTGGAACTCCAAGCTCGTCCTCCTCGACGAGCCTACCGCGGCGCTCGGCGTCGCCCAGACCAAGATGGTCCTGGACCTGGTGAGGCGGCTCAAGGATCACGGGCTCGCCGTCATGGTCATCTCCCACAACCTCAACGACGTCTTCGAAGTTGCCGATCGCGTCGCGGTCCTGCACCTCGGGCGGATGGTCGCCCAGGACCGAATCTCCGCGTTCGACCGGCAGAGCACGGTGGACTTCATGACTACCGGTGGGTCCAGCCGCGAGGCTGCCGCCAGCCCAAGGAGGGACTGAACATGGCCCGGGAGGACGAACCGGGGAGCCAAGCCGCTCCCTCCGCCCTGGCGGCCGAAGCCGAGGCGGCGCCTGATCTCACCGCTGCTGCGGTCGACGTCATCCCGCCCGAGATAGTGGCCGGGTCCCTAGACCAGTATCTGCGGGCCTGGTTCGTACGAATCAAGAGCGGCGACGCAGGCATCCTGCCGGTCGTGGTCGCTTTGGCGCTCGTCACCATCGTCTTCCAGATCGTGAGCCCGTCCGGCCGGTTCCTCACGGCCGGCAACCTGGTCAACCTGTTCATCCAGAGTTCGGTCTTCATCGTGCTGGCTATGGGCGAAGGATTCGTCCTGCTGCTGGGTGAGATCGACCTGTCGATGGGCTACGTCGGCGCCATCGGCGGCATCGTTGCCGCCAATATGGTCCAGCCCGGCAACAACTTCCCATGGTGGTTGGCCATCATCGGCGGTCTGGTCGTCTGCGTTGCGATCGGGCTGCTCCAGGGCCTGATCATCACCCGGCTGTCGCTGCCCGCCTTCGTGGTAACACTGGCTGGCTACCTGGCCTGGTTCGGGGTGATGATCATCCTGCTCGGCGCCGGCGGCTCCGTCCCCATCACCGCCACCGCTCTGCCCAACCAGCAGTTCCTCTACGGCATCGTCAACACCAACATCGATCCCACCATTGGCTGGATCGGCCTGGTGGTCATCATCGGCGTGCTCGGCGTCACGATGTGGATGCGCGACACCGGACGTCGCCGCAGCGGTCTTGTTGCACCGCCGATCGGTTTGACCATCGCCAAGATCGGCTTCATGGCCGTGGCCGGGTTCCTGGTCGTCTTCATCTGCAACGTCAACCGCGGCACATACCTGCGCATCGCGGGCGTGCCCTGGGTGCTGCCGGTCGTCCTCGTCGTGCTCGCGGCCTGGACCCTCCTTCTGGAGCGGACCCAGTTCGGACGCCACATGTACGCCGTCGGCGGCAACGCGGAGGCGGCCCGCAGGGCCGGCGTCAACGTCCTGACAGTCAGGACCTGGGGCTTCGTCCTCTGCTCGTTCACCGCCGGCATCGCCGGTCTCATCTACCTGTCCTGGCAGGGCGGCATGAGCACCAACATCAACGGCGGCCAGCTGGTCCTCTACGCCGTCGCGGCTGCGGTCATCGGCGGCACGAGCCTCGCCGGCGGACGTGGTCGAGCCATCCACGGTCTTCTGGGTGGTCTGGTCATCGGCGCGATCTACAACGGCCTGTATCTTCTGGGCCTCGATATCTCGTGGCAGTTGATTGCCACCGGCCTGGTTCTGCTGGCTGCGGTCACCGTCGATGCTCTGTCCCGACGAGGAGCCGGAACGGTCAACGTCGGCCACCTGTAGAAGCTCAACCCCGTATCGACAAACGCCCCGGCGGGTTCGCCCCGCCGGGGCGTTTCCATGCCACGCCATCGCGCCTCTCGCCTGAGCCGTTGACACTCTCCCGGCCCGACTGCTACCATCGGCGCAGTCTGTTAGCACTCACATGGTGAGAGTGCTAACCAGCCGCCGGGGCCCGGCCGGCCGGGGAATCGGCGGTGACGCAGTCCCGGGGCAACGCCTCGGACTGGACGTACCGGCGTCGCCCCCAACCGGGCTCCGCTCGACGGAAAGAATCGGAGACATCGCTATGGCGCGACGACCACGCCGCTCCAACGACTCGCTGGACGCCCGATCGGGCGACATCCTGCGGGCCGTCATCGACGAATACGTAACCTCGGCCGTGCCGGTCAGCTCGGGCTCGCTCGTGGCGCATTACGCGCTCGGCGTGAGCAGCGCCACGGTTCGCAGCATCCTGGCCGACCTGGAGACGCTGGGCCTGCTGACGCATCCCCATACCAGCGCCGGTCGCGTGCCGACCGACGCCGGCTACCGCTACTACGTCCAGGTGCTGGCCGACGACAAGCCCCTGCCGCCCGTCGAGCAGCGCATGATCCGCCATCAGTTCGGCCAGGTCGAGTTCGCCAGCGAGCAGTGGTTCCGCCTCGCGGCGAGCACGCTCGCGTCGGCCACGGCCGGCACCGCGGGATTGGCCACGACCGCTAAGCCCAAGGCCGCGCGCGTCCGCCGCGTGGAACTGCTTTCGGTCCAGGAGCGCCTGGCCTTGATGATCGTGGTCTTCCGCGAAGGGACGACCCGCCAGGTCCTCCACAACCTCTCCTCGGCCACCGACCAGGACGCCCTGAGCCGGGTCGCCGGGCTGCTGAACGTGCTGACAGTGGACCGAACCGCCGACGAGATCCAGGCGGCCCTGGCCGACCTGCCGACCGGGCCCGAAGGCGGCGACGAGTCCGAGATACTGCACCGGGTCGGCGAGCTCCTCGTGCGCTCGATGCGCGAGTTCGACGCGGCCGTCATCGACGATCTCTTCAGCGACGGCCTGCTCAACGTCATGGCCGCGCCGGAGTTCGACCGCAGCGAGAAGGTCCGCCAGATCTTCACGGCGCTCGAGAATCGAGCGTATCTGGGCTCGCTGGTCGAGGCGGTGGCGCGTGCCGGCAGCATCCAGGTATTCATCGGCCACGAGAACAGTCCGCTGGAGATGCAAGACGTCTCGCTGATCCTGGCGCCGTACGGGCGGATCGAAGGGGCGGTCGGCGTCGTCGGCGTCCTCGGGCCCACACGCATGTCGTACCCGCAGGCGATCGCGTCCGTCGAATTCGTTTCGGACCTCATGAACGAGCTGGTGGAGCACCTCTATGCCTGATCGACCCATCACATCGCGAACGCACCATCGAGGCGCCGCCGGCGATTGGCCGGGTCAGCCCTCATCGGGCGAGCCCTCGGACGAACCATCGATCGAAGCCGGCGCCGAGATGGAACGGCTTCGGGCCGAGCTCGATGCCGCCCAGACCCAGGCCTCCGACCATCTGGCCAGCCTGCAGCGGACGGCCGCCGACTTTGCCAACTTCCGCCGCCGCACCGCGGAGGATCGGGAGCGCGAGCTGGGCCTGGCCAGCGAGTCCCTGCTGCGCAAGCTGCTGGCGGTGGCCGACGACTTCGATCGAGCCCTGGAGGCCATGCCGGCCGAGCTGCGCGGCGCCGGCTGGATAGAGGGCATCGTGCTGGTCGACCGCAAGCTGCGCCAGCTGCTCGAGAGCGAGGGCGTGACCCCGATCGAAGTGATCGGCCGTCCGTTCGACCCGCACGAACACGAAGCGGTCGCGAGCTTCCCCGCCCCGGAGCGCCCCGATGGCGAGGTCGTGGCCGAGGTTCAGCGCGGCTACCGAGTTCGAGACCGAGTTCTTCGGCCGGCCAAGGTCGTGATCGCCGGGGGCGGCGCGACCGGGCCGGGCGACACCAATCCATACAACAACTGAGACAGACCGATCCAACTAGGAGCGTTTACAGATGGGCAAGATCATCGGCATCGACCTCGGCACGACGAACTCCGTCGTGGCGGTGATGGAAGGCGGAGAACCGACCGTCATCCCTTCGGCTGAAGGCGGCCGAACGGTCCCCTCGGTCGTCGCCTTCACCAAGAGCGGCGATCGCCTCGTCGGCCAGCTGGCCAAGCGCCAGGCCGTCACCAACCCCGGCAACACCGTCTACTCGATCAAGCGCTTCATGGGCCGCCGTTTCGACGATCC
>CAZGUS010000024.1:2687-24835 GCA_964529245.1 uncultured Anaerolineaceae bacterium | reverse complement strand
TGAAGGCCGGCAAGACCCCGGCGCACATCGGGCCCGACCGCCTCAAGCAGCTCGAAGTCAAAGAGGGCGTCTACAACTTCACGCCCATAGTCCTCGAGAACATCGAGAAGCTGGGCCTGGACTACCTGATCCCGATCGGCGGCGACGACACCCTGAGCTTTAGCCAGGTCCTGGCCGACAAGGGTGTCAAGCTCGTGGCCGTGCCCAAGACCATGGACAACGACGTCCAGGGCACCGAGTACTGCATCGGCTTCTCGACCGCCATCACTCGAGCCAAGGACGCCATCAACCGCCAGCGGACCACCATCGGCTCGCACGAGCGGATCGGCATCTTCCGCATCTTCGGCCGCGACGCGGGCTTCACCGCGCTGTATACGGCGTACGTCACCAGCGGCCGCTGCCTGATCCCCGAATACGAGTTCGATCTGGACCATCTGGTCGAGCTGCTGGTCGAGGACAAGCGCAACAACCCGAGCAAGTACTCCTTCGCCATCGCCGCCGAAGGCGCCATGTGGAAAGGCGGAAAGCTCGAGGAATACGGCCCGGCCGACTCCTTCGGCCACCGCCACAAGGCCAACGTCGCCGAGGTTCTCGCTTCGGAGATCCAGGCCCGCTCGGGCCAGGAGACCCTTGCCAGCGAGCTGACCTACGACCTGCGCTCCGGCGATCCGGACGCGGTCGACTCGATCGTCGGCATGACCTTCGCCAACGTGGCCATGAACCTCATCGCGGACGGCATCACCGGCCGGATGGTCGCGATCCGAGGCGGCAAGTACAGCCACTCCCCGCTTCCGAACCCGGACCAGGGCCCGCGCTCGATCGACATCGCCTCGATGTACAACACCGATCGCTACCGCCCGATCTACACCAACCGAATGGGCCTGCCGCTCCTGCTCGGCATTCCTGTCGCCGAGGATCCATCGCTCGCCCGCTGAGCCACGCCGCGCCACATAGCCGAAAGCCCCGGCCCGAGCCGGGGCTTTCGAGCGTCTGCGAGGGTACGCGGGGGACGGCGTCGCCGGCCCTGTCGGTGCCCGGGCGCGATAATGGCTGCGCGACGCAGGGCCCAGGCGACCTCCGAAAACGCCTCTCCGCGACAGCGTTTGACAAGAACACTCGCGCATAGCACGGTTGACACGTGACGACTACCCCTTCTCCCACGGCTCCCATCAACGGACACGACCTCCTGCGCGCCCTCGAGCTGCCCATAGAGGGCCCGATTCTCTGGGGGCGACCGGTCGTCCCGAGCGGAGCCGGGGTCTTCATTGTCGAGCTGCCGGCGCCGCAAGCGAAGGTCTCCATCGACCCGAGCGCGATACGCCAGTGGCTCGAGCGCGCGCCCGATCTGCGCCTGGACGGCAAGCGGCCGACGGTCGCCGAGCTGCAGACGCGCCTGGCGTCGTTCTGGCTGGCCAGCCAGGTGATCCTGTTCATCGGTTCGAGCCAGAAGTCCGTCGGCGCGCGCTTGTCCGGCATGTACAAGACGCCCCTCGGCGAGCGCAGGCCACAGCCCTACGGGTACTGGCTGAAGACCCTCCGAGACCTCAATCGAGCGCGCATCTGGTGGTCGCCCAGCGCCGAAGGCGAGCTCTGGGAAGACGCCCTGATCGACCGCTTCGTCAAGACCGCGGGCGCGCTGCCATATGCCCAACTCGTGGGGCCCTCAGCCGAGCCGCGGGCTCACGGCCTGACTGCGCCGCTCCACGACGAGAACGCCGGCCGCGCCCCCGCCAGATCGACGCACGTGACCGTGCTCCCCGACGGACCCGTGGAGGTGCCGCCGGCCCGTGCCGCGCGCGGCGCCCGGGCCGCGGCGGCTCGAACGGCAGCGGCCGCGGCAAAGACGACCGCCGCGCGCAAGGCGGCCGCCGACAAGCCGGTTTCGTCCCGGGACAATACGCCCCGCCGGAGGCCGATCCCGAAGGCCGAGCCGACGACGCACGCGAGACGCCTGGCCGCCCCGCCGGTAGGAATGGCGATCGCTCCGACTCACCTGACCACGGAGGGCCTGGCCAACATGCGGGCCGAGCTGGTGGAGCTCACGACGTTGCGCCGCCCCGAGGTTATCTCCCGTATCAAGGCCGCCCGCGAACTCGGCGACCTGAGCGAAAACGCTGACTACGAAGCCGCCCGCAAGGAGCAGTCGTTCCTGGAGGGCCGCGTCCAGCAGCTCGAGCAGATGATCAAGAACGCCGTGATCATCCATTCCACCAATGAGAGCGGCAGCGTCGTGGATCTGGGCTCGACGGTCGTCGTCGAGACCGACCGCCACGGCGAGGAAACGTTCACGATCGTCGGCTCGGCCGAGGCCGACGCCAGCGCCGGCAAGATCAGCTTCACGTCGCCGATCGGGCGGGCGTTGCTCGGTCGCAAGGCGGGCGAGAAGATCCGGGTCGAGATCCCGGCCGGCTCGATGGACTTCCTGGTCATCGAGGTCCGCTAGCTCTGACGCGGTTCGACGGGGCCGTCGCCGACCGGGACCTGCGGCTCGGGGGGAGTCGAGCCGCCGCCGCCGGTCCAGCCCTGCGAGGGCGCGAATCCGTCGCTGCTTCCGCGCGGTCGGGGCAGGACGTTGATGATCACGATGATCACGCCCAGCACCACGGCCAGGAATGGCATGGCGTCGCGCATCGCCGTGGTTGATCCGCCATCGTCTATCCCGACGAGATTCTCGAAGAACAGCCCGAACCCCACGAACAGGCCGAGGCCCACGGCGGCCGTGCGCAGGCCGGAGTCGAGAAGATCGAGTCGACGGTGGAGCAGCCCGTACAGGAAGATCGACACTCCGACTGATCCGGGCGCGACCAGGGCCCAGGCGTAAGACCAGCTGGCATAGGTGTCGGTCGATTCCTGGAGGGCCAGGATCGCTCCGACCGTGGCGATGATGCCGCCCGGAATGGCCATGCCCAGACCGGCTTCGTTGGGGACGGCGAGCCCGAGGACCAGCAGGACGATGCCGGGCACGATGACGTACATCGGCCAGCCGTATCGACTCCAGTCCAGATTGAACTCCTCGCCGGCCAGGACGAGGACCCCGATTACGATCAGCAGCGCGCCGACGGCGAGACCGCCCTGCCCTCTGTTGCGCTCTCCGCCGCCTCGCCGACTGCTCATCGCCCTACCTCACTTCGTGTCGATCTCGGCGGCAAGTCTAGTCATGGGGGCCGCCGCCGAGATCATTCCAGGGTCTGATTCGGAGCGGCGGCGAACCATCCGCGAGGATGACGGCCGGGCTACGTGGACGCGACGAAGACGGGGACGTCCTTGACCACCAGGATCCGATCCGGGCCGAGATCCGCCCGGCTGTCGGGGACGACCAGCGAAACGCTCACCTCACCGGTCGCCGACACCATCGGCCGGCCGACCGGTATGCGGCGATTCACCATGACATCGGTTCGCGTGCTTGCGGTTCCGGTGCCGTAAATGAGCAGTTCGTTCATCAAGTGCTTTTGGTCCAAGGCCGTCTGGGACAGGCTGAGCCGCGTCGGATCGACGATCTGCCAGCTTGTGACACCAAGCTGCTCGACGAGCACGTGGTAACCGGCATTGGTAGGGATGATTTCGACCACGGGTAGCTGGCCGGAGAAACGGACCGTGACCCGCGGCGTGTCCGACCAGCCGTGCAGGCCGAACTGGTCGAACGAGACGTCGATGGACTTCGAGGCGCCCCTGATGTCCACCGGCAGGGCCACGATCCAGCGTTGAGTCGGGTCGGTGTACGCCGCCAGGGCGTTGGCGATCAGTCGGTTGGCGACAGGCCCGACGACAACGATCCCACCCGTCTGCGCGCTCGAACCGTCGGCCTGTTCCATGGTGACGTTCGGCATGAACTCGCCGGCATAGGAACCGGTCACGAGGCCGTAAGGATTGCCAAGTTGGGCGTAGTACAACGCCCGCCCTTCGAAGATCGCCGTCGTCAGGCCGGGGATCGCCTCCATTGGCACGATCGTTCCGTCTGCCGTGTAGTAGACGACCGACCCGCCGCGCATCGAGAAGCCCGTCGGGCGGGCCGTCGGCGTCGGTCCCAATGAAGGAGTCGGAACGACGGCCGTCGGCGTGGCCTGGGGAGAGCTCGACGGTTGTGCCGGGGACGAGCTCGGAGAGGGCGTCCCGACCGAGTGAGACCCGGTCTGGGTGCCGGTGCGACTCGGGGATACCGAGGACGGCCCGCCCGTCGACCCGGTGTCGATCGCGACCGCAGCGACGCCGGCGACGATGAGCGCCACCGCCGCCACCGACAGTGCGGCGACGACACGCCTTCTCGATTCCATCGCGACTCCACTGCGCTGAGGAGACTCGATGAAGTCTAGCGGCCTGCGCGCCAACCCTTCGGCCGCCCGGGCCGTGCCCGCGGGCCGGAGGGGCGGCTGCCGCAGGGAAATGACTTCAGCCTCGGAGCGCGGCGGACTATTGCCACAGTGGAGTCATCCATACTGCAGTGGCACTAGCGTCACGGTTGTGGTCAACTCGTGTGGCGGCAAGGGCCGGAGACTTTGGCGGCGGTAGGCAAGTTACGCCGCGCACCGAATGCTTGGCGCAGCGTCGGAGACAACATGAGCGACAGAACCATCCACGGCGCGACTCTGGTGGCGATGGCGGTTTCAGGCGCTGTGGGCGTCGTCCTTGGGCTCGCCACCATCAACGGGATGCCGGCCGTTTCCGCGGGAGATCTGTTCGTGGCGTCGAACCTGGGGGCCGGCCTCAACCTGGCTCTCATGCTCATCGGATCGGCAGTACTCGTGACCCTGGAGGCGGCCCACGTCAGCGCTCGCCGGCCGCGGCCGCGTCATGACCGCACCCTGGCCGTGGCGCTCCTGCGCCCCTGACGGCCGTCGTCCTCGCCGCACGGGCCGCGGGTCGTTGCCGGATCCGGCATCACCACAGCGGCCACGGTTCGGCCGCGTTTCCGCGGTCGTATCGGGAGTCGTGCGTTTGGCTGAGTCGACCATGCCTACAGTGGCGTTCCATAAGTACAGTGGACAGCAAACCTCGCCGGTGTTTCACTGACGTCGCAGCAGTGGCCGGAAAACCTTCCGGTGGGCGGGCTCGATCGAGTCGGCCGGCCGGGCGCCACCGCCGGACCCAACCCCGGTTGCCGGGAGATGGTGCGGACCGACGGACTATGAAGCGTTTCATCTGTTTCCTGGTTGGTCATGAGTGGATGCGCAACGGCCTGTCGCCGCTCCGCGTTCGCGGCCAGAGGCTCGGCAGCTCGCCCGACTGGCAGACGTGCTCGCGGTGCGGGCAATGGGAGCTGCTCGCATGACCGGGGGAGGCGAACATGTTTAGGCAGCCCGGATTCATCGGCGGCCTTTTGGGCGGCGACTCGCGCGGGCCCGATCCCGACCCCACGGCGGACGTGGACGTTGCGGGCGGGCTTGACGGAAAGCCGCCGATTCGCCTGGGCGAGCCGGATCAGCAGAGTCCGGATGCCGGCTTCGGCGTGCCGTCCGGCTTCGACCCTGTGTGGGGAAGCCTCGGACCGCAGCCCGCCGGCGAGGGCGGATGGAACCGCGAATACGAAGCCCAGGCCGACGGCGTCACCGTCGGCGTCGAAGTCCTCGGTGACGGGTTCGGCATTTCGGGCGAGCTCCGCATCGGCCAGTTCGACCGCCTTTCCGACTGGCTGAACATGCGGTCCGGGTTCATCCAGATCAGCGACGCCCGCCAGCTCCACTTCGGTCGGAAGAGCGCGCGCGGTCCGGACCAACCACCGGGCACGCTGTGGGTTCGCCTGGAGCAGATCGTCCTGGTAGCCGAGAGGTCGCCCGTGCGGCGCGAGCGGCCGGGAGCGCCGACCGTGGCCAAGCAGCAACGACAGGTAGCCATCGTGACGCCCGGCTACACGGTGCGGGGCAGCGTCCACGTTCACGCCGACGGATCGATGACACACTTCCTGGAGTCGCCCGATCCGCATTTCCAGCCGATGACCGACCTCACCGTCCATTGGCTGTCGGACGCCTCGGCGATCGCCAAGTTCCCGTTCGCGATGGTCAACCGGCATCAGCTCGTGACCGTAATGGACGAATCGACGCTGGAGGCCGGCAAGACGGCCGAACCGGAAGATCGCCGCCGCAAAGCGGCGTCCGGGTAGTCGGGCAGCCTCAGCCGGGTCGCGAACTCGCTCCTGGCAGCGATTGCGCCGGCCGACGTCGCCGTGTTACCGTCCACTGTAGGGGTAGGCACTCACTGTAGGCGAGGACTTCGATGGCGGTCTCTTTCGGAGTCATTCTCAGGCATGCGCGCGAGGTTCGCGGACTCTCGGCCGTCGACGCAGCGCGGGCCGCCGGGATCTCCCAGGCGTACCTGAGCAAGCTCGAGGGCGACTCCGTCAAGAAGCCGTCTCCCCAGGTGCTGCATCGGCTCAGCGAGGCCCTCGGCGTCCCGTATGCGGACCTCATGAGACTGAGCGGTTATCGCGTGCCCGGCGAGTCGGAAGTCGCCATTTCGAGCACGATCGGGTCTGCTCTGTTCGCCGACGTCACCGACGACGAGCGCGACGAACTCCTCGAATACCTGGCCTGGTACCGCTCCCGACGGCGCGCGGCCCGAAGCAGCCGCGCGACCTGATGCCACCCGCGGCGGCGATCGCGCATTTGGCGGGTCTCGCCCGGCGATCGAGGTCGGGGCGGCGCCTGCCGGGTCGGCCGCGCCGTGGCGCGATCTTCCCATGAGCGCCGGCAAGACCGAGCCACAGCATCCGGCCGACGCCGGCGATACCCGCAAGCGGCCCGTGTCGCGCACCCGCGGCCCGACGGGCGAGCCGTCCATGGCCAGCGAGCCCAACCTCCAGCCGAGCCGCCCGACGAAGGTCGCCATCGTCGGCGTGGGCATGGTCGGTTCGACCTATGCCTACAGCCTGCTGCTATCCGGCATCGCCGCCGAGATCGTTCTGATCGACGCCAACCATGAGCGGGCCGAAGGCGAGGCCATGGACCTCAACCACGCGGTCCCATTCGCCCATCCGACCAAGATCTGCGCCGGCGAATACTCGGACTGCGAAGGCGCCGCGATCACGGTCATCGCCGCCGGCGTCGGCCAGCGACCGGGCGAGAGTCGCCTGGAACTGGTCAAGCGCAACGCCGCGATCTTCGGCCAGATCGTGCCCAGGGTGGCCGAGGCGAATCCCGAAGGGATCATCGTGGTCGCCACGAACCCGGTCGACGTCCTGACGTACGTGACGCTCGAGCTGGCCGGCCTGCCGGCTCGCCGAGTCTTCGGCTCGGGGACGATTCTCGACACGGCCCGGTTCCGGTACATGCTGAGTGAGCACCTGGGCGTCGACCCCCGCAGCGTCCACGCCTACATCATCGGCGAGCACGGCGACAGCGAGGTGCCCGTCTGGTCGCTCGCCAACGTGGCCGGCATGCGCCTGCCGAGCTTCTGCGCGGAGAACGGCATCCCGTTGACCCCCGACACGATGGAGCGGATATTCCGCCAGACCCGTGACGCGGCCTACGAGATCATCACCCGCAAGGGCGCCACGTACTACGCCGTGGCTGCCGGGCTGATGCGGATCACCGAGGCGATCCTGCGCGACCAGAACACCGTTCTCTCGATCTCCAGCCTGGTCACGGACTACTACGGCATCGACGACGTCTGCCTCAGCCTGCCGACGGTCGTTAGCAGGCGCGGCATCGAACGCGTCCTGCGCCTGGATCTCAGCCCGCAGGAAGCCCGCGGCGTGCGCAAGTCGGCCGAAGTCCTGCGCGAAACCATCGCCTCGCTCTCAGCCGCCGGCGCCGTCGAGCCGGCCTGAGTCGCGGGTCGGACCGAACCCGCGCCGAGCCGGCTGTCGGCCTGCCGTCAGCGCGGCAGCGCGTGCTCCTCGAGCGGGGTGTCCCAATGGGCCTCGACCAGCTCGAAGCGGCGCTGCTCTTCGCGGGCAAGTTTCTCGGCGTCGGGGTACAGGCGGGCGACGACGGCCGGGTCGGTGTGTTCTTCCATCGAGGCCCAGTCGCGGTATGTGATCGTGACCTCGAAGGTCCAATCCTGGCGGCCGTCGCCGTGGAAGCGCGGCTCGTAGGCACGCACGTCCAGGAGGCGGCCCGTCTCGAGCTGCGCGCGCAGGAGAGGCCAGTGGTTCCGCTCGAAGAGCTCGAGGAACTCCTCCTGGAAGCCCCAGCGGATCTTGTAGAAGTACTGGACGGTAACTGCCTTGCCGGAGTCGGCCATGTCTATCCTCCTCGTCGACCCGACGGCGGCCGGATCTGAAACCGTTGGATCAGCCTACAGCATCGTGCCCGTGAGCCGGATCGGACTCGCCCGCCGGTGGAGCTAGCCGCCCAGCACGAAACGGGCCGCCAGCGCGCTCGCCACCGCCACACCGACGCTCGCCAGCGTCCCAACCAGGTACTTCTCGGCGAACGCCCGCTCGTCGAGCTGCTTGAACCGCGCCAGCGTCTTGGCCCCCACGACCAGGCCGATGGCGACGTCCGCCCGCGCCAGGATGAGGATGACCACGAGCAGCCGCTCGAGGACACCGACCACGGCGCCGACGTTGTCGGCCGTCTCGACCGGCGCCGGAGGGTCCGCCTCTATCCGGCCGGACATCGGCCCGAGCTTCAGGCTGTAGCCGACTTTCGGGCGGGCCGCGGCCGCTTCTGCCGGCGTCCCATCCGGGGGGAGCAGGAGCGGCACGAAGAACCTGGCCGCCCGCCCGTTGACCACCGCCAGCGACCAGCCCACGATGACGATGAGGGCCGCGCGGTTGACGTCCGCGGTCGCCATGCCCGAGGTGGCCTGCGCCACGCGGTCCGCGAACCACGGGTTCACGGCGGCATCGCGCAGGAACAGCCACCAGGCCCCGAACACGAGGGCCAGGTGGACGGCCTGATCGAGGAGGAAGAAGGCGGCCGGCCAGGGCGACCAATCCGCCGGAGCGTCCGCGTTCCAGATGTCGCTCAGATACCTTTTCGCGGCATCGATGAACGGATGGGGAACGGCGACCACCAGGAGAGCGACCAGGCCGGGCGTACCGAACGCCACCCAGAACGGCGCCATGCAAGCGGCGACGATCAGGCCGTGAAGTCCGAGGGCTCGCCTTGCCCTTGCGCCCGTACCCCTTCGGTCGGCGACGCTCGCGTCGGTCTGGAGGACGAAGTCGGCCGTGAGATGGCTCACCAGGAGCCAGCCGAGCAGAAGCAGCGGTTCGGTCACGGCGTCCTCCCTTCGGCGCGCCCTTCGGGGGCGTCGCTCGGCCGAGCGTCGGCGCTCGAGTAGACCTTGCGGATCGCGCCCGCGAGACGCTGGAGCGTCTGGATTCTGGCGCGCGCGAACGACACCGAAATCGTGGCCCGGCGCACACCCAGCCGTTCGGCAACTTCGGACTGGCGCAGGCCGTCGACGAGGGCCAGGCGGGCCACGACGCGCTGACGAGGAGTCAAACCCTCGAGCAGGTCGGCCAGCGCCGGCGTCATGCCCGCCAGCAATTCGTCCGCCTCAGGCCGGCCG
The DNA here is from genome assembly GCA_964529245.1 of uncultured Anaerolineaceae bacterium. Taxonomy (GTDB): domain Bacteria; phylum Chloroflexota; class Limnocylindria; order Limnocylindrales; family CSP1-4; genus Fen-1039. The sequence continues at coordinate 15,382 of CAZGUS010000024.1, read as the reverse complement.
GTTCGAATGACGAGTCGCTCGTGCCCGGCCCGGGCAGCATCGAGCGCGTCCCGAGCGGCCACGAACGCCGGTCCCGTGCGTTGGGTCGCCGGGCCTTCGCCCGGATCGACCGCTCCGTCTATGCAGACCCAGCGAATCGGTCGGGCGGCCGGTCCCAGCGCCGCCCGCAGGACTGCCGTCAGCGGATCCGCGGCCATGGACAGAAGGCCCTGCAGCTCATCGCCCTGGGTGAACCCGAAGGGCGCCAGGCTCTGCTCGCCGTAGGCGCCATCCAGCTCCGAAACCAGGTCGCGCAGCCAGGCCGCCGAACCGCCGGAATCCTTGCGCGACCCCACGACGTCGCCGAACAGCACAAGCGCCTGCACTGTGTCCACGCCGACAGGCTAACAGGGCGCCATATAGCCGTCAACGACTATCTGTAGACCAAATAGCCGTAAATGGCAGAATGGATACCTGACCGGTTCACGGTCGCGCCGGATGGGCAACCGTCTGCCCGCCCGATCCGACGTTTCGCCGACTCGCTATCCTGAGTTCGTGACCGTTGAAAAGGGCGATCCCACCCCAGCCGCAGCCTCGATCCCGCGCAACCCGGGCCGCCTCGATCTGGGCATGAGGGCCACGCTCATCTTCCCCAACCGCGAGATCGTCGAGCGCTACTACGTGCCGCTCATCTACACGGCGTGCCGAACTTGCTACTCAGAGCTGGCTCCGGACGACATCTTCGAGCGGGCCGTCGACGGCCGCATCACGCCGGAGAAGCAACGCGAGCTGATCGGCCGAGTGATCGAGTCCGGGCATGGCTCGACCATCGAACACGTCACCTTCACCTTCGCCATCACCGGCGTGAGCCGGACCCTCAGCCATCAGCTCGTCCGGCACCGGGCCGGCGTCGCATTCGACCAGCAGAGCCAGCGCTACGTCTCGTACAAGAAGGGCGCGTCCACGATGATGCCGGCGACCATCGCCGAGGCCGACCCAGAGTTGCGCCAGCAGTACGAAGACCAGATAGAAGGCGCGCTGGGGCTCTACTCGGAGCTGCTCGAGGCCGGCGTCCCGGGTGAAGACGCCCGCTTCGTGTTCCCCAACGCAACGCGCACGAACCTGGTCATGACGGCGAACCTGAGAGCCCTGATCCACATGTCGGGATTGCGACTGTGCACGATGGCCCAGTGGGAGATCAGGCGCCTCTTCCAGCTGGTACGGCACGAGGTCTTCGTCGTCAGCCCGTTCCTGGGCAGCTTCCTCGCGCCCAAGTGCGTGCCCCTCGGTTATTGCGACGAAGCCGCGAACCGGGACGAGCACTGCCCCATTCGGCCTCATAAGGACACCGTCCTCGCCGCCTGGGCCGAAAAGTCCGGCCGGGCCGGTTCGGACCGCCGGGGCCCGCTCGAGTCGTAGCAGACGTCCGCGGCCGCCGGCGAGCACGCCCGGCATCCGGCCCGAGCGGTACGTAAGGGCGCCTGGTCCCGGTACCTCCGGCGGGGTGCTGGCGGTCAACACCCCGGCCATGCTTCGGGAAAGTCCCCAAGCTGTCCGGCCTGGAGTCGCAAGTGGGCTGGCGTCTCGAGACGCTCGGTCCGTCCTGCTTTGGCCGGGGTCCGATGGGACGGTAACGTGGGCGTCCGGCCGCCGTCTGCGAGACGACGTGGCTGGGGCCTTGGAGATCGGCGTGAACGACTCGGCGGAGCATCTGCAGAACCGGTTCCTGGCGGATCTGACGCAGGCCATGCGTTCGGCCGCGGAGGCGGGGCGGATGACGGACGTCGAGCAGTGTCGGGCCGACGCCAAAGCCTATATCGAGCAGCTCCACGCCAACACGACCGTGGATGCGCATCAGCTGCGACAGGAATCCGAGGCGGACATCGTCGCCATTCGTGATCGATCCAGGACGCGGGTCGAGCTGGTTCGCCAGGAGACGGAGCAACGCCTGACGCGACGTCGCGAACGCCTTGACCGGGAACTGGCCGAGTTCCACGCCGCCGTCGAGCTGGAGATCGAGAGCGTTCAGCAGCAGGTCGAAGCCTTCCAGGCCGAGGTCTCCCAGTTCTTCGAGCAGCTGCTCCAGGGCGCCGATCCCGCCGTCTTCGCCACGATGGCATCCAAGATGCCCGACGCCCCAACGTTCGCCGATCCGGACGGGGACGCCTTCGCAGCCGAACTCCGGGCCAAGCGCGATCTGGCGGAACGGGCCGTTCGAAGGGAGCCGAACCCGCCGGCACCAGCCGCGGCTCCGGCGGTCGCCACCGATTCAAGCGCCCCTGTCCAGGCAGATGGCGACGGCGATCCGGTCGACGGACCTCGCGGGCGCTGGTGGACCAGTTCCACGCCTCGCGTGGCGACGCAAACCACCGCCGAGGATGCCCAGTAGGTTCCGCGCCCCTCCGCTCGGGGTCCCGACCCGTGGCTCCAACGAACCCGCCGCAACCACGCGCCGCCCGCGACCAAGGCCGTACCGCGGCGCCCGGAAAGGGATCGCAGGCGGTACGGAAGGGCGGTTAGTCCTGGTACCTCCAGCGGGGTGCCTCTCGGCAACACCCGGCCCATCATCCACTCAGCGAAAGTCTCGGGAAACCCGTCTTGGGCCCGCTATATTGGCGCTTGGAGCCAAGGGCTCGTTGCGGTAAGGTTCCTGCGACTCAGGACGGGGTAGTAATGTGATCGGGTTGACTCCGGCTCTCGACCGGGGGCCCGGTGAAATGAACGTGGAGATGAGCGTGAACGACACGGCCGCGCGTCATCCGAACCGATTCCTGGCGGACCTCACGCAGGCCATGCGTTCGACCGCCGAGACGGCGCGGCAGGCGACCATCGATCAATGCCAGGCAGATGCGAAGGCGTACGTCGAGAAGCTCCACGCCCGCACGGACGACGAGGCGGCGTCGCTGCGCAAGGGTGCGGAGGCCGACGTCAGCGCCATCCGCGATTGGTCCAAGGCGGAGGTAGAGCGCATCCGCGTCGAGACGGAACAACGCATCGCCCGACGCCGCGAGCTCCTCGAGCAGGAACTGCAGGAGTACAACTCCGCCATCGAATTCGAGATCGAGCGCGTCCAGAAGCGCGTCTCGAGCTTCGAGGGTGAGGTCGCTCAGTTCTTCGAACAGCTCCTACAGGAAGCCGACCCGACGATCTTCGCCAGCATGGCTGCCCAGATGCCGGACCCGCCCACCTTCGCGGAGTCCGAGCGGGGCACGATCGCGACCGAGATCAAGGCACGGCGAGAGAAGATCATGCGCACCGAGGACCTCCTCGGAGACGAGCCCTCGCCCGCTGCCGCGCCCGTTGCGGAACCTTCCCCGGAAGCCGCCGAAGCCGCCGAAGCCGCGGCCGCCACGGCGGCCCGAGCCGCTGCTGCGCCCAAGCCGGACGTCGTCGAGTCGACTCAGGTCGTCGTCCAGGGCCTGGTCAGCGTGGCCAGCATCGCGACGTTCAAGCGCCAGCTGGGCCGTCTGCCCGGCGTCAAGAACGTCGGCGTCTCTTCCGGACCGGACGGTGAGTTCATCTTCACCGTCGGCCACGGCCAGGACGTCTCGCTTGCTTCGCTTATCCCGACCCTGCCCAATTTTCAGGCCCGGGTCGTCTCCGAGCACGATGGCGTGCTGAACGTCTCCGCACACGACCCGGAGGCCGAGGGCTAGACCCCACGGCCTCGCGCCCGCGCATCAAAGGGAGATCCCGCCACAGTGCCTCGGTCAGCAGTCGCAATCGCCCTCCCACCTGCCGAGCTGGCCGCGGTCAGTGCGCAGCTGGTTGAGGCCGGCTACGACGCGATCGCCGTCAACACAGCCGAGGAACTCGAGATCCTCCTCCTCCAGCGCCACGACATCGGCGTGGCAATCCTGGACGGCGAGAACGACTTCGATCGAACGATCGAGATGTATGCGCTGCTCCACGAGGAGGACCGCAACATTCCGGCGTTGATGGTTGTGGCGGCCCGAGCTCTCGACCGGATGGGGCTTGCCGGGCGAGCTCGCGTCAGCGACGAATACTTCACCCGGCCGTACTCCGCCGAGTCGCTGCGCTGGCGGGTCGAGGCGATGCTCATTCGCGCCGAGGTCCCCACAGACGATTCGACCGGCGGCGTGATCGACACCGATGCCGAGGTCGAGGGCACGACTCCAGTCGATACCGCCGAGTCCCGCCGCGGCCAGATCGTGATCGTGTTCAACCCCAAGGGTGGTGTCGGCAAGACGACGATCGCCGTCAACGTCGCCGCGATGCTCCAGCTCCGCAAGGGTCAGCGCGTGCTGCTCGTCGACTGCGACACGGTGACCGGCCACGTGGCCTCGTCGCTCGGCATGGAGAATGTCCGGACCGTCGCCGACGCATGGACCGAAGATCTGAACACGGCCGTCGCCGAGTCCTTCGCCGAGATCGCCTCCACCCACGAGAACGGCGTCGCCGTCCTGGTGATGGCGGAGTCGCCACTCCACACCGAAATCCTCGAGCCCAAGAGGGTTGCCGAGGCGATCACGACCGCACGGCAGGCCTTCGACTGGGTCGTGGTCGACATGCACCCGGACTACGGGCCGCTCAATCAGGTCATCTTCGAGCGCGCCGACAAGATCCTGGTGCCGGTGACGCCCGACGTACCGGCCATCCGGGCCGCGGTCCAGCTCCGCGAGGTCGCCGTCGAGCTCGACATTCGAGATCGCCTGGCCATGGTCGTGAACCGCGCCAACAGCGGCGTCTCGGTCGCCGACATGGAACGCACCGTGGGCATGCCCGCCCTGGCGGAGGTTCGATCCGCCGGCATGCTGTTCGTGCGGGCGGCGAACGAGGGCCGCTCAGCCGTCGAGCGCTTCCCCAAGGAAAAGGTGATCGAGGACATCGAGGTGCTGTGCGACCGGCTGATCGCCACCTCCGAGCCGAGCGTCGCCAAGACGGGCAGCGGCTTCATGGGCATCTTCGGCGGCGGACGCAACACCAACCCGTCGGTCCGAGCCTCCTAGCCCCGTCCCGGCCGTCGGCCGGCCCCTTCGAGAGCGTCCAGTCCCCTACTCCGACTTGGGCCCGGTTCTGCCGCGAGGCTTCGCTCCGTTCAGCACGATCCGCTGCGGCTGGGGAATCTCGATGCCGTTCTCCGCGAACGCGATCAGGAGCCTGCGGCGCAGCTCACCGCTGACCGCCCACTGCTCGGAGGCTCGCACGGTCCCGAGGATCTTGAGGGTCACTCCGAATTCGCCCAGTTGGGAAACGCGCTCGACCCGCGGCACCTCGAGGATGCGGGGGCTCCAGTCCGGTGCCGACGCGAGCTCCCGCCCGACCCGATCGACCACCGCCGTCGCCTTGTCGATGTCCGTTCCGTAGACGACACGCACGTCTTCGTTCACCCGGGCCCATTCTCTCGTGAGGTTGGTGGCCACGGCGATCAGGCCATTGGGCACCGTATGCACGGCGCCGTCCTGGTCTCGGAGCGTCGTCCTGCGCAGCGTGAAGTCCTCTACCTTGCCCGAGACACCGGCGATCTTGACCACGTCTCCGATCGAGTACTGATTCTCGATCAGGACCAGGGCGCCGTTGAGATAGTCACGCACCAGGCTCTGCGTGCCCAGCCCGACCGCGATGCCGATGATCCCGAGTCCCGCGATCGCCGGCGCGACGTCGAGCTTGAAGGCCGTCTCGAGGACCATCAGCGCTGCGATAACGACGACGAAGAAGCGGACGACGTTGACGACCAGGGCCTCGATGGTGTCCTGACGCTTCTTGAGCTCCGCGGCGGTCAGTTCGTGGGCAGTCCCCTCGACGTTCTCGCGATTGAGGAGAGCTCCCACGATGCCGCGGACGAACACGTGGGCCAGCCTGATGAGTATCGCGGCCGCGACCAGGATGCCGGCGATCGCCGCGGCGAGAGCGAGGCTGGGACCGAGATCCAGATTCCCGCCCCAGGGCGTCGTGACGGGGATTTCCAGGGCTGCCATTGCCATAGCCTACTGCCGTCCCGACCCACGCCGCTGGCGGATATGGCGCGACCCCTCGGGAGGGGGACCGAGGGGCCGCGCAAGGTGGACTGCTAAGGATGGTCGTCCCACGCTTCGGAGCGCGGGAGCGGAGCGTGAGCCTAGAGAGCGACGGCTACCCCGCCGATGCGCTCGGTGATAACCGCCGCGGCGTCGCGCGCCCGCTCCACGAGCTCAGGAACGCGACTGGGCAGGATCCGATTGCCCGAGGCCCGCACCTCGAGCGCCGCCACGACAGAAGCGCGCTGATCGAAGACCGGCACGGAAATGGCGTTTACCGAAGGCTCGAACTCGCCGAAGGCGGTCGCGAAACCGCGCTTGCGGACTCGGGCCAGCTCCTCGAGCAGGAGGTCGACCCGAACGATGGTGTGGGATGTGTAGGGCGTGAAACCGACCTTGGACAGTCGGATTACCTCGCGCTCGGGCTGATTCGCCAGCAGTACCTTTCCGGGCGCCGTGGCGTGGAGAGGAGAGCTTCGACCGGATCGGTCGCGGCCCATTCCCGATGCGTCCGAGTAGGCGATCGTCAGGGCCGTGTCGCCCTCGAGGATCTCGAGGGTGGTGGTCTCCTTGACGCCGCGAGCGAGACCTTCGAGTTCCGGCATCGCTATCGAACGCAGGTCGAGGGTCCGTTCGGCATGACCGCCGAGGCGCACGACCGCGAGGCCCAGCCGGTACTTGCCCGAGTCGTCGTCCTGCTCCACGAGACCGCGCTTCTGGAGCGTCGCAAGCAACCGCGATGCGGTCGACTTGTGCAGTCCCAAGCGCCGCGCTAGTTCAGTGACGCCCGCTTCACCCTGAGATTCCCCGAGCGCGATCAGGAGTGAGGCAGCACGATCCACCGACCGAACCGCATTGCCGTCGAGTACCACTTCTGCTCCTTGCGGGCCGCCGCTTGGCAGGTCTCGACTCTGCACCGTCTCGCAGATTCGACCCCTGATCGCTCCGCGCCCGAACCGGAACGAGGCTTCTTCCCTTATCGATCGGCTCCGCCCGGCGACTCATCCTCGCCGTCGCCGACTCACTCGGCTGCCGGATTTCGTCCCGTGTAGCGGAACGCCGTAATGTTTACATAGTAACTAGGGATTAGTCAAGTGGCCTATCCGACACCTGCCAAACGGACCTCAACAGCCACCCATACGTGTGGGATAGAACGCGACGGCACGTCAACGCGACGTCGCAACGCCGCCCAGAGTGAATCGAATTCGTTGCAGGTCCTGTGCATCCGAGGGCACTCGGGACAACTCGCCCGCGGTGAGTCGTGGTTTGGTTGCGGCGGCGGCCGGCGACGCTTCGGCAGGTCGCACGACCACGCGAGGCCGGGCCGAGCCCGCTCGCCAGGTCGTACCATCCGCAGGTATCGCCCTACCCATTGCGGAGCGCCATGCCAGCAGATCGAATCGTCTCGCCCTCACACGGCGCGCTGGGCGCAACGCCCGAAATTGCCGCCGCGCCTCTGTCGGACGCGGCGGTCGAAGCCGTCCGGGCGCACTTCCCGGCGCTCCTGCGAGAGCAGGACGGACGACCCTACGTATACCTCGACGGTCCGGGCGGTACCCAGGTGCCTCGCGTGACGATCGAAGCGATGGTCGAGTACCTGGCGCGGTCCAACGCCAACCACGAAGGCGCCTTCGCGACGAGCGAGGAGAGCGACGCGATGCTGGCCGAGGTCCACGCGGCCGCGGCGGACTACCTCGGCGCCGCCGACCCCGGCGAGGTCGTCTTCGGCCAGAACATGACCACGCTCACGTTCGCGGTCAGCCGCGCCATCGGACGGACTCTCACGGAGGGCGACGAGGTGGTCGTCACCCGCCTCGATCACGACGCGAACGTCGCGCCGTGGCTCGCCCTGGAGGAGGAGCGCGGAGTCCGGGTCCGATGGGTCGACATCCACCGGGAGGACTGCACGCTCGATCTGACGGGCCTGGAACGGGCGCTCGGCCCGCGGACGCGCCTGGTCGCAGTGGGGCTGGCGTCGAACGCCGTCGGCACGTTGAACCCCGCCGCTCGCATCGTGGCGATGGCCCACGCCGCCGGGGCACTGACGTACGTGGATGCCGTCCACGCGGCGCCGCACGTGCCGTTGGACGTGACCGCGCTGGGCACCGAATTTCTTGTGTGCTCCCCGTACAAGTTCTTCGGGCCGCATCTGGGACTGCTGTACGGGCGGCGCGACGTCCTCGAGCGCATCGATGCGTACAAGGTCCGCCCGGCCGCGAACGAGCTACCCGGCAAATGGGAGACGGGCACTCTCCCGGGCGAGTCGCTGGCGGGGCTGCTCGCCACTTTCGGTTATCTCGAATGGCTGGGCGGGACGTTCGTCGGCGAGGGCGGGACGTTCGGCGGCGCGAGCGGCGAGGTTGCCACGCGGCGTGGCCGGCTTCGCTCGGCCATGGCGGTCATCGGCGCCACGGAGCAGGGCCTGGCCCGGCACGCGCTGACGGCCTTGAGCAGCGTCCCCGGGCTGCATCTGCGCGGCATCGTCGACCCGAGCCGGATGTCCGAGCGCGTGCCGACATTCGCGTTCACGCTGGACGGCCTCTCCCCCAGAGAGGTCGCCACGAAGCTGGGCCGGCGAGGCATCGCCTCGTGGGACGGCGACTACTACGCTCACGAACTGATCCGAGCGCTTGGCCTGGCCGAATCCGGTGGCATGGTCCGTGTAGGCTTCGTCCACTACAACACCGCCGCCGAGATCGATCGGCTGGTCGAGGCGTTGAGCGAGATCGCCGGCGGTGCGAAGCCGGGAAGGGCGACGCATGACGACTGACTTCTTCGAGACGATCCGCAACGGCGATCTGAAAGCGGTCGACGAAGCGTTGGCGGCCGCCCCCGAGCTGCTCAAGGCCCGTGACCCGGCCGGGCTCTCGCCGGTGCTCGCCGCGGCCTACGGCGGTCAAGCGCGAATGGCCGAGCACCTGGCCCAGAAGGTCGGGCCCGAGGGGCTCGGACTGTTCGAGGCCGCGACGGTCGGCGACGTGGCAGTCGTTCGCCGCCGCCTGGCCGACGGCTGGGACGTCGAAGACAGGAACGACGACGGCTACGCACCTTTGCATCTGGCCGCGTACTTCGGGCAGCTCGAAGTGGCCAGAATGCTCCTGGAGCGCGGCGCCGATCCCAACGCGGTTGCCGCCAACGGCTCCCGGGTCACGCCCCTGCACAGCGCCGTGTCGGCCAGGCACCGCGACCTCGCCGGACTGCTGCTCGCCCTCGGGGCGTCCGCTAACGCCGTCCAAAAGGGCGGCTGGACGCCGCTGCACGCCGCGGCCCACAACGGCGACGAAGCGATCGTCGACCTGCTGCTTCTCCGCTGCGCCGACGCGACACGGCCGTCCGACGACGGCCGCACGCCGCCCGACATGGCCGACGAAGGCGGGCACGCCGCCCTGGCCGACATGCTGCGCGAGGCGGCAAAGGCCTGAAGGTCCGGACGGGGTGCGAGTCGGTTTGGCGGCCTGGCGCTAGCTCGGCCGGGTGAGCCACCCGGGCAGCTCGCGGGAGAGCGTGGCCAGCGGCAGCGTCCCGTGGCCGAGAATGGCGTCGTGGAATGCCCGCAGGTCGAAGGCCGATCCCAGGCGCGCCGCCGCTTCTTTCCTGAGCCGCTCGATCTCGCGCTGCCCGACCTTGTACGTCAGGGCTTGAGCCGGCATGCAGATGTAGCGGTCGGTCTCGATCAGGGCATCGGTTTCGGACAGGCCGGCATCGAGAAGCTGGGCGATGGATTGCTCCTGCGACCAGTGGAAGGCGTGAATCCCGGTGTCGACCACCAGCCGGGCGGCCCGCCAGGCCTGGCCGTCGAGCATGCCGAACCTTTCGGCCGGGTTCAGGTAGAGCCCCATCTCGTCCGCCAGGCGTTCGGAGTACAGGCCCCAGCCTTCGACGTACGCCATGCCGGCCATTCGGGCGCCCATGCGTCGGAACGCTCCCATGCCGGTCATCTCGTTCTGGAGCGCGATCTGGAAATGGTGGCCGGGGACGGCCTCGTGGAAGCTGGTACTGGCCAGGCCCATGAAGCTGCGACTCGGCAGATCGTAGGTGTTGACGTAGTACACGCCGGGGCGGCTGCCGTCGACCGCGGGCGCGAAGTAGAAGGCCGCAGGAGAGTCGGCTTCCTTGAATGGCTCGACCGCCCTGACCTCCACGGCTGCCCGGGGAAGCCGCCCGAAGTAGGCCGGCGACAGAGCCAGGGCCCGTTCGATCTGTCCGCGGGCATGGTTCAGCAACTCCTCGGCGGATCTCGGAATGGCCCCCGGGGCCCTCTCCATGCTCGTCCGAGCCGCTCTGGTGTCGTCGCCCAAGCCCAGCGAACGGCTGATCTCGCGCCGCTCCGCCTCGATCGACTCGAGCTCTTCCAGGCCGATGCGATGCAGATCTGCCGGATCCAGATCCAGCGACGTCCAGGCTTGAACCTGGGTCCGATACAGCTGCTCGCCGTTGGGCGCCGACCACAGGCCCGGCTCCGTGCGCGAGGCCTCGAGATATGCGCCGCGGAGCGCTTCGAGGTACGTCTCGAAGGCCGGCCTGATGGAATGCCGGACGGCGGCGACCAGCCGGTCCCAGTCCGAGGAAGCCGCCGGCGCGACGGCCACGACGATCGGAGACTCTTCGTCCGGAATTGAGAGCAGCCGCTCCAGCTGGCTGATGACCCGCTCGGTCACGATCCGCGCCGCAGTCAGCCCGCCCGCGAGACCCTCGCGAGTCAGCTCGGTGTTGGCGGCCATGTAGCGCGGGTAGTCGGCGATGCGCGCCAGAAAGCGCTCGAACCGTTCCGGAGTGTCTGTCCGCTGGAAGGTCGCCAGGAGCGGCATGACCGTCTGCGGCCCGTCCATCTGGTCGACCGCCTTGAGCCTGTCGATGCGCTGATTCTGCTGCTCGAGCTCGGTGCGGCAGACGACGGTCAGGATGTCGAGCGTGATCGCCTCTTCGACCGGCAGACCCGTGCCGCCGTCGGAACCTGCGACCGCGCCGCCGGCGGTAGCGGCCCGCTCCTCGATCTCGTTGGTTTCGCGAAGCGTCTCTCGCAGAAGCCGGCGCAGGCGCTCTCGCCCGTCGGGGCCCGGGTCGTCGAGGCGATCGTCGCCCTGCTCGTAGCCGAGAACCGTCGCGGTGATCGGCGACAGTTCCAGAACGCCGTTCCAGAATCGCTCGGCCAGCTCGTTCACGGCGTCGGCTGCGTTGCGAACCTCGCTCACGATAACCTCCTGCGGACTGATTCGGGGCGGGCCCGCTCAGCCTTCGAACAGCGGCAGCTGCTCGCCGGCAGCCGCGTCGGCGTCCAGTCCAAGATACGGCTCGAGGTCGGCCAGCGCCACTTCCGACCGTGAAGCAAACGCGGCCAGCTGGTCCCATTTGAGGACGTGCCAGTTACGCTCGGCGAAGGCGCGTCGCAGAAGCGGCGACCGAGCGAGCTTGTAACGCACCAGCTCGGCCCGTTCGGCCGGGATCACCAGGAAGCGGACGACCTTGTCGTCGCTCGGAAAGCGGCTGTGGCGCACGAGAACGGGATCTCCGAGCATGGCCGTCCACTCGACCTCGAACAGGAACGTCATCTTGTGGCGCACGTACCAGGCGCAGTCGACGCGCTCAAGTTCGGCCTCCGGGCCCCAGGCGATGGCGGTCGGCACGATCTCGCGCTCCTCGACGTCGAGTCGGTCGGCGAGCGGCCGCCCGCCCGCCCGCCGCAACTGCTGACGGCGCCCGATCCAGACCCGCGTTCCGAGCCGGTGGCCGAGGTCGGCCAGGACCGCGATCATGAGGTCGTGCTCGGCCGACCGACGCTCCAGGTTGTCGGCCGTGGCGATCTCGTCGGGTGCGCTACCCGGCGCGCTGTAGCTCGACAGGCACGCCCGCATGAGCTCCCCGTCCGGCACGTCACGGTCCTGGAACAGGCCCGTGGTCCTCTCGAACACGGCCGCCTCGGTCATCTGGCGTGACGACGACAGGAGGCTGAACACGGCCCACTCGGTCCGATCCGCGAGCGGCTGGGCGGCACCGGAGCGGTCCTCCTCCGATCCGAGCCAGTATTGACCCGGCTCGATCTGGCGGACCCGGCGGTTGCCCGTGCGGTCGAGTTCGTTGCGGATGAGCGCCAGGAGTTCCTCGACGGGGCCGGCCGGCTCGAGCGGCTCGTCGTCTTCGGATGGATCCTGGGGCGGCGCCTCCTTGGACGAGGTGGACCGGCCGGCAGCGGCCGGCGCGGCGGCGGAACCTGAGGCCGCAGCGTTTGCCGGCGCTACGCCTTCCGGGTCGAGGTCGACCCAGGCGTCCCAGCCCTGGTCGGCACGGGTCGGCCGGAACTGGCGGGCGAAGCGGGCCAGCTGCCCCGACCGATCGAGCCCGACCAGGAGATCGCCAAGGAGGTCTTCGAAGCAGGCCGGCTCGCCCCTGGCCTTGAGCAGTTCGATGGCCGTGTCGTTGACCGCCTGGGCCGCGGCCGGAGGCCGGAACGGTCCTTCACCGAGCTTCTCCGGGGCACCGAAGACGCCCTGGCCGCTGACCGTGCCGGGATCGCCGGCGCCGCCTTCGAGGGGCGGCAGCGGCCGGTTGGCGCGGGTTCGGGGCCCCGGCGCGACCACGCCCGTGGAAGGTATGAAAACCGCCAGGGCCGCGCTGCTCTCGTCGCCGCGATGCAGGCGCGCCTCGACCAGGCGGCAGCCGGCCGCCGCTCCGCCTATCGCGGCCGCTACCAGGGTTCGCGGTTCGGCGTCGTCCAGAAGCACCACGGCGCGGCCGTTCTGT
>CAZGUS010000024.1:0-2677 GCA_964529245.1 uncultured Anaerolineaceae bacterium | reverse complement strand
GCCGGCGTCGCGATGGCCAGCGATCGCGCCAACGATCGGGTCATCTCTTCTGACGCGCTCCGCCCAGGGGCTCGCGGCGACGGCCGCCACAGTTCCTCGAACGGGAGCATAGATGCCGCCCCGGCCCCCAGCGCCCACGCCGTCTCGTGGTACGCCTCCGCGAGGCCGTCGCGGGTCCAGCGCAGCGGGGCCTGGCCGAGCACGAGGCGCACGCGCGAAGGAGTGCCCGAGTGAGCGATGCGGTCGCCGGCCAGGCCGATTCGCCGCAGCGCTCCCGGCGTCGCCTCGCCCATGACCACGTTCGAGGTCCCCTCCTGGAGCTCCACCAGATCCGAGGCGAAGCGGGCCGCCACCGACCGCTTCTCGTCCGAGTCGAGGCGCAGGACGAAGGCCCGCACCATCCGCAGCCCTTCCTCGAAGGCGAGCCACGGGTTCCGCTCGCGCCAGGCGTGAGCCGGCAGCGGCCGCAGCGCGCCCCTGGCGATGCGGACCGAAGGCGATCGTCCGCGGTAGGCGTTGAGCCTTCCGGCCGACGCGACGGCGTGGAGGAATGCCAGCCGCAGGGCGGCAGTCATCGGGGCCGACCGCGTCTCGAGCTCGATGCCGTCGAGGATGGCGCCCAGACCGATCAACTGCCGGGGCGTGTGCAGCTCGAGGAGCTGGTCGGGCAGGCCGTGCTCCGGCGCCGGGTCGGGCGTGGGGTCGGCGCCGTCACGGGTCGCGGGACCGTCCGGCGTGGGGAACCGTTTGCGGAGGCCGTCCCGAACGGTATCGGGCAGATCCGAGAATGCGGCGAGGGCCAGGTCCTCGGGCGTGGGTTCGGCGTGGCGCAGCTCCGCGCCGCCGAGCTGCTGCTGGCACGGAACGCATTTGAACTCGCGCCGGGTCGCTCTCTCCACGGCTCTGGCTGGCGCCTTCGCGCGGCTCCGCTTTGCCGGAGGCGTGGCTTTGCCGCGCCCGGCGCCGGGCTCCCAGACGAGAGATTCGAGGACGACCGGCCGACCGCAGACGGGGCAATTGCTGGCGAAGAGCTGTTCGATGGCGGTCTTCACGGTGCCGCTGCGGAGGGGCCGGATCGAGATCGCCAGGCCCGCGGCGTCGAGATGGCGCACATCGGGCGGACGCACCACGACGTCAGCCAGGATTCGCGTCAGGGACAGCGATTCGAGGTCGGCGGCGCGACGCTGCGCGGCGATTGCCGCTCGGGCGACCCAGCCGCCACGGCCGTTCAGATCGAGGACGACTTCCCCCGGCTTTGTCCACGCCTCGATCTGGGAGGCGATGTCGGCCATGGGGGCCGGCGCGGCGAGGTGGTCGAAGATCGGCAGCAAAGAGCTGCCTTCGTTGCGCCGCTCGGCGCGGTTGGTGACGGCGCGCCCGACCATGGGCCAATTGTGACAGACGCATGGAGAGCCGGAATCGCCGGTTGCGCGGCGAAGACCGTGGTTGCCTCGGACGACGCGGCCGCGATCGATCCGGGGCGCGGGCCACCGGCAGCGGCGCTCGGGCCGGGGCGGGCGGCATAGGCGGCGCGGACGGCATCGGCGGCGCGGCGGGCGCAAGCCGATAGAAGCGTCGAATCGATCGACCGCCGATTCGGTGATGGACCCCGATCCGGCCGGGCGGCGGCCCCTACGGCTCTTCGAGCTCGTCGGGCTCCTCTTCGAAGGCCTCGTCGCCGGTGACCTCGGCGGGCAGGACGCGATCGAGGTCCTCGATCTCGTCGTCCTCGTCGTCGTCCTCGAGATCCTCTTCCATGAGCTCTTCCTCGCGCAGCAGCGTGCCCTTGGTGTAGGGGCGCAGGTCCGAGGAGCGGGCCGCGGTCGGGAAGCTGACCTTGCCGTAGTTGCGGGGGTCCTGGAAGATCTCGCGGATCACGATGCGCACGTCGCGATCGCCCAGGGAGGTGATCCCGGCCGAGTACTTGTTGCCGTCGACCAGCAGCTTGAGCAACCTGGCGGCGACACGCGGCTCGACGATCCCGATGCGAGTTCCGTTGGCCACGGCGTACAGCCGGTTGCCGTCGGGAAGGAGCTCGACCGCGTCGCCCGGATTGACATGGGCCAGGGTCCGCGGCGCGGCGAGGTCCGTCAGCATGGCGAAACCGGTCTTGCCGGTCTCCTCGACGAAGATGGCGACGGGCGCCTTGCTCGCCTTCTCGGCGGCGACGGTCTTGTCGCCGGCCTCGCTCATCAGCACCCGCAGGCGCTCGATGTTGCGCTCGGCAATGCGGTTGGTGGGGTCCAGAGCCAGGGCGATCTGGTAGTGCTCGCGGGCCTCTCCGAGCTCGCCGAGCTCCCACAGCGACTTGGCCAGGCGATTCTCGGCCTCGGCGTCGGCGCCCATCTCCAGGATCTTGCGGTTGGTGTCGGCCGCCTCCGCCCAGCGCCCGTCGGACGCGTGCGCGATCGCAAGCTCGACCAGCTGGCGCTTGATCCGAACGGCGTTGCCGCCGGTGCCCTTTTCGATCTCGGGGAAAACCAAGGATGAGGTTCCTTTCGTCAACTGCGCCGGACCGACGCGCGGCGATGAGCCGGGCTGCGATGGGCTGCGCGACGGCGCCTTCGCCGCCTCGCGGGAGGCACGCAAATTCTGACGGGTGTTCCCCGTCCGGACCATGCTTTCTAGCATCCATCGCCGAGCCTGTCAACGCGGCCGCGGTTTAGGGGCCGAGCGG